>CABUOE010000042.1 GCA_902493155.1 uncultured Eubacteriales bacterium | reverse complement strand
TAACGCCGACGACCGGGAAACGCGGGGATTTACCTCGATGACGGCGTATTCCATACTCTCAGGGTAAAGGGCGAACTGGCAGTTGCATCCGCCTTCCACCTTCAGTTCGGAAACGATGTTGATGGCTGCCGTCCGGAGCATCTGGTATTCTTTGTTCGAAAGAGTGACCGCCGGAGCGACGACGATGGAGTCGCCGGTGTGGACGCCGACCGGGTCAAAGTTTTCCATCGAGCAGACAGTGATGCAGTTGTCGTTTGAGTCCCTGATGACCTCGAACTCGATTTCCTTCCAGCCGGAGATGCACTTTTCGATGAGCACCTGGGTGATAGGGGAAAGGCGTAGGCCGTTTCTGGCGATGTCCCGGAGCTCTTCCTCGTTATTTGCGATACCGCCGCCGGTGCCGCCTAAAGTAAAGGCGGGACGGACGATGACAGGGTAATCGATGACCGAGGCGAACTCCACCGCGTCGTCGACCGTGGTGACGACCTTCGACGGGATGCAGGGCTCGCCGATGGCTTCCATGGTGTCCTTAAAGGTCTGGCGGTCTTCCGCCTTGTCGATGGTTTCGGGATCGGCACCCAGGAGTTTTACGCCGTTTGCGGCTAGGAACCCCTCCTTTGCAAGCTGCATGGACAGGGTCAGGCCGGTCTGGCCGCCCAAGGTGGACAGCACGCTGTCCGGCTTCTCGATTTTGATGATCCGCTTGATGACGTCTAAAGTCAGCGGCTCGATATAGATTTTATCCGCCATGGCCTTGTCGGTCATGATGGTGGCGGGGTTGGAGTTCACGAGGACGACTTCCAGGCCCTCTTCTTTGAGGGCGCGGCAGGCCTGTGTGCCCGCGTAGTCGAACTCGGCGGCCTGTCCGATGACGATGGGGCCGGAACCGATGACCAAAACCTTTTTAATATCGCTTCTCAGTGGCATAAAAGTTACTTCCTTTCTGGAAACTGCATTGCTTTTTGTTGAATGAAGAGGTATCCGTTTACCGTGCGGCCTGCCGTTTCACCATTTCGACAAATTCGTCGTAGAGGAAGGCGGTGTCCTGGTCGGAGCCGTCGCCCTGGGGCCTGAACTGGACCGAAAGGGCGGGGATGTCTTTGTAGACAAGCCCTTCGCAGGACTTGTCGTTGGCGTTTTTGTAACGGATATTGGCTACGTCCTCATCCACCGTTTCCTCGTTGACCGCATAGCCGTGATTTTGGGAAGTGATGTAGGTTTTTCCGGTCAGCGTATCGATAACCGGCTGGGAAGCGCCTCGGTGCCCGTGGAGCATCCGGCGGCATTTCATGTCGTTTGCAAGGGCCAGCATCTGGTGGCCCAGCCCAATGCCCATCATGGGGATGCCGTCGTCTATCAGCTCTTCGATGGTTTTCAGCACGTCCTTGTCCTCGGCGGGGTCGCCGGGGCCTTCAGACAGGATGATGCCGTCCACTTTGTTTTCGAGGATGGTAGAGGCGGGCTGATTGGGGTTAAAAATCACCGTGTCGCAGTCTCTGCCTAGCATTTCCTCTTTCAGGTATTCGCAGCAGCCTAAGTTGAGGATGCCGATGCGCAGTTCTGCCTGAGGGCCCAGCTGCGAAGTCTCGCTCAAAAGGGGAGTTCCTTCTGTCACCGATTGAATGGCATTTTTGACGGTGTATTTGGCGATTTTCTTTAGGGTGTTCGCTTTGTCTCTGATCGCCTCGGTGGTGATGAGGCCGTTCATGGTGCCTTTTTCCCGGAGAATTTTTGTCAGGTGCCGGGTGTCGATTCCGTAAAGTCCGATGACGCCTTGTTCTTTCAAAAATTTGTCGATGTCGCCCTCACAGCGGAAGTTGGACGGGGTGTCGCACCACTCTCTCACAATGTAGCCGTGGAGGAAACAGCGGTCGGCGCTCATGTCCTCAGAGTTCACGCCGTAGTTTCCGATGAGTGGGAAGGTTTGGGTCAGAATCTGCCCGTAGTAAGTGGGGTCGGAGAGGGCTTCCTGGTAACCCGCCATCGAGGTGGAGAAAATCACTTCGCCGATGGAGGAGCCTTCTGCCCCGAAGCTCTTTCCTTCAAAGAGGGTGCCGTCCTGAAGTAAAAGCCATGCTTTTCTTTCTGTCGTAATCATGCTTGTCCCTCCAAAATCAAAGATTTACGTACTGTAAAATGTCGTCCCGCATCCTAATTGCTTCCCGGCGGGCGGCGGCGGCGTAATCGAGCTCGTCGCAGCCTTCTTTCTGGTAAGCACAGATGATGCCCCGGGAGGAGTTGATGATAGCGCCGAGGCCGTTTTTGTCGAAGCCTCCCGCCACGTCTTTGGCCCCGCCGCCCTGTGCGCCATAGCCGGGCACCAGGAAGAAGGTGTGGGGCATTTTTTCGCGAAGCTCCTTAAGCTGTTCGGGGTAGGTGGCGCCTACAACAGCGCCCACGCCGCTGTAGTCGTACTTACCGGGGAGCTGTTCGCCCCAGTGCTCGCACATTTGTCCCATAACTTCATAAACGGCCTGCTCGCCGATTTTTTTGTCCTGAAGCTCGCCGGAAGAAGGGTTAGAGGTCTTGCAGAGCACGAAAATCCCCTTGTCCCGCTCTTTGCAGATGTTCAAGAGGGGGGTGATGCCATCGCTTCCCAGATAGCCGTTGACAGTCAGGGCGTCCCCGTCGAAGGGAGCGACTTTTTTACCGTCCAAGTCCACCGTACCCAGATGGGCGGCGGCGTAGGCTTCCATAGTGGTGCCGATGTCGTTTCGTTTGCCGTCAGTGATGACGTACATCCCTTTTTCATGGGCGTAGTCGATGGTTTCCTTGAGGGCTTTCATCCCAGCCCAGCCATAAAGCTCGTAATAAGCGGCCTGGGGCTTGATGGCGGGAACCACGTCGCAAAGGGCGTCGATAAGGCCCTTGTTGTACTCCAACACCGCCATTGCGGCGCCTTCCAGCGGGTCGTCGAATTCCGCGAGAAAGTTCTCCCGGATATACCCGGGAACGTAGGAAAACTTGGGGTCCAGTCCCGCTACGGTGGGATTTCTCAGCTCTTTAATGCGGTCGATCAGCAAATCAAATGACATGGTGACTCCTCCTATAATCTCAATTGTATTTTGTACGGTTTAAATACCTTCCCGGTAGGTGATCTGCCCATTGCAGATGGTGCAGAGGACTTTTCCTTTGAGGTTTGCCCCCTTAAAGACCGAGTTTTTCGACTTGGAGTGGAGTTTTTGCGGTTCCACTGTCCACTCTTTGTCGAGGTCGGCGATGACGAGGTCGGCAATGCCGTCGATCTCTACCTTGCCGCCGGGGATTCCCAAAAGTTTGGCCGGGTTGACGCTCATGAGTTCCACCAGGCGAGGAAGCCCAATTTTTCCGGTATGGAGCAGGTAGGTGCAGCAGGCGGCGAAGCTGGTTTCCAGTCCAACCGCCCCATTGGGGGCTTTCAGGAAGTCCGCCTTTTCTTCCGCCGCATGGGGGGCGTGGTCGGTGACGATGCAGTCGATGGTGCCGTCTACAATTCCCTCCATCACTTCCTTTAAGTCATCCGGCTCCCGCAAGGGCGGGTTCATTCGGTAGTCAGCGTCTTTTTTATAGAGTTCAGTGTGGTCGTAGACAAAGTAGTGGGGGCAGGTCTCGCAGGTGACTTTTACGCCCCGGCGCTTGGCGTCGCGAATGATGGAGACGGAGCCCTTGGTGATGTGGATGGGGACGTTTTCCGCCTCGGCCAAAGAAATCTCCCGGGCGGTGATGCTGTCCTCGGAGGCTCGGTTCATCCCTTTGACCCCCAATTCTTTTGACACCTTTCCTTTGTGGATGATGCCCCCGTCGATGATGTCTAAGTCCTCGCAGTGGGAGATGGGGAGGAGCTTATTTTTCTTTGCAAGCTTCATCCCTTCCATCATGGTTTTAGCGTTTTTTACCGGGCGCCCGTCGTCGGAGACGGCCACAGCGCCTGCTTTCCGGAGGGCTTTCATGTCGGTCAGCTCGCGGCCGTTCATCCCTTTTGTGATGCAGGCCACCGGGTAGACCCGGGCCTTGGCTTGTTTGGCTTTCTCGAGGATGTACGCGATAGTTTCAGGAGTGTCCACAGCGGGGTTTGTATTGGGCATGCAGGCTACTGCGGTCACGCCGCCGGCCGCCGCCGCTTCACAGCCTGAGAGGATGTCCTCCTTGTGGGTAAAACCAGGGTCTCTAAGGTGAACGTGCATGTCGATGAAGCCGGGGAGAACGACTTTTCCTTCGGCGTCGATGATCTCACAGTTGGCGGAAATGTTTTCGTTAAGTTCGGTAATCCGTCCGTTTTCAATGAGAATATCGCAGATGGTGTCCAGATTGTTCTGGGGGCTGATGATGTGTCCGTTTTTGATGAGAAGCATATTTGTTTGTACTCCTTTTATGATTGAGAGCAGCCGTCGGGCCGCCGTTTTCGCAGTTAACCGAGAATGACGACCTTGTCCTCGCCGTCCCGCTCCTGTACATAGACCTTTACTTGCTCTTCTCTTGAAGTGGGGAGGTTTTTGCCGATGAAATCCGCCCGGATGGGCAGCTCCCGATGGCCGCGGTCGACGAGTACCGCTAATTGAATCCGCTCGGGGCGGCCCCTTGCCATCAGCGCGTCGATGGCGGCGCGGACGGTTCGTCCGGTGTAGATGACGTCGTCGACGAGGACCACTTTTTTTCCGTTTAAGTCAAAGGGCAGCTCCGACTGGTCGGCGCAGTCGCCGCCGTCGGGCCGGTCGTCCCGGAAGCGGGTGATGTCGAGAAGACCCACTGGAACCTCCCGGTCCTCCACCGCCCGGATCTTTCCGGCAATGCGTTTCGCCAGCTGTCCGCCCCGGCTGAGAATTCCGATAAGGCAGAGGTTCTCCACCCCTTTGTTCCGCTCGATAATCTCGAAGGAGATGCGGGCGATAGCGCGGCTCATGGCCTTTTCGTCCAGAATCAGGGCTTTTTGTTCCATAAAAATACATTCCTTTCTGGAAATTGGTTCAATCTGCGCCTTTGGCGGGCGGCAGCGAAAAAATCAGCGTGACAACAAAAAAACCAAACTGTCCTCAGTTCTGACAGTTTGGTTGCTTTCCTGCAATTTCCCGGCAAGGTACAGGTATCCTGCACTTCGGGTATTCGATTCAGCAGACCGCCTTGTCAGCCTCACGGGACCAACTTAAAGGTTGTCGAATTTTGTTTCTTATATTTTACTGCATTTTGAGGCAGTTGTAAACCCTTTTTTTACTTTTAGGCGAAATTTTATCCCTTTGTCAAAATTTTTTTCGGGGCTTTCATTCTTTTGGTGTTTATGGTAGAATAGCAAGTAAGACGATTTGTGGGCAAAAGCCCTTGGATAGAAAGGACGTGTTCTTTCATGAGCGACCTGAGCGAAAACTTCATCGCGGGAATCGCGCCCGGCGGCCTCAAGGAGGTCTACGAGGTAAAAATCCTCATCTGCTACCTGCTCCATTCGGTGGAAACGCCGCTTTCGAGCCACAACATCAGCGAAATTTTCAGCGAGGACGAAGCGGTGGACTACTTCACCTTCGTCACCGCGCTGAACGAGCTAAAAGCATCGGGACATCTAAATGTCCGCGAGATAGGCGGGGAAGAGCGGTATACCCTCACCGACCTGGGAGTGGAGACCGCCGTGAATTTAAAGCAGGCGCTTCCTTCCTCCCTGCGGGAAAAGGTGGTCAAGCGGGGGATGAAGCTTCTTTCAAAAATCCGCCGAGACAACGAGGTAGGCACCAAAATCGTCCCTCACCAAAACGGATATCATGTTATCTGTTCCATCCACGAGGGGGAACTGGAGTACCTGAGCCTCTCCCTTTACGCGCCGGACGGCGGAACGGCGGAGATCATCGCCCAAAATTTCTACGAAAATGCCACCGAAATCTACCAGGGGCTTCTGAACAAGCTGGTGGAGTGAGGGAAAACCGAAAAATGAAACAGCAATCCCCAGCGGATGAGGGAATGTCTCTTTTTAGAATTTTTATAATTTATTTAATGGATTTTCTGGACAGATAGAATAAATTATGATAAACTAATTGATATCGCAGCTTGCAAAATCGAGAGACAAAGGATTTCAGCTATTATGAATAATTACCGTTTTGAGGGAGAAAAAGAATATAAAGAACGCCTGCATATCGCCTTGAAAGCGGCGAAAATATGCGTTTTTGAGGTAGATTTGACGCAACAGCTGTACACTTTTTTCGAGAACGCCGAGGATATTTTCGGCGTGTCGGGCGAAGTCATTTTAAACGATGTGAGGTCATTCGGCAAACTGGAGCCCGCCGCCTACCAAAAAGCGGTTTCGGAATATTTTTCCCATCCAGACGATCAAAAGGTGATCGACAAAGCGTTTCAGTCGATTTTCAGCGGACAGACGACCACCTATGAGGCTCGTATGCGGGCAGGCGGCTCCGATTATCTTTGGTGCAAAATCGACGTAACGCCTATTTTGGAAAACCAGGTGCCTGTCAGGATGGTCGGCGTCATCACCGACATTTCCGATATGAAAAGTAAGACCGACCAGCTGGAAAATGCAGTAAAGTTGGACAACTTTACAGGACTTTACAACAAAAAGTACGCCATCGAGATGATTGAGGGGTTGATTGAGAAGCGCTTGGGTCAAAGGCATGCCCTCGTCCTGCTGGATATCGACAATTTCAAGATTTTTAACGATACCTACGGTCACGCATTGGGCGACGAGGCTATCCAACTGGTCTCCGACACTTTGAAACGGTCTTTCCGGAAAACAGATATCGTGGGCCGGTTTGGAGGGGACGAGTTCATTATTTTTACCCCCAATTTTCCCAACGACCAGTGGCTCGTGGAAAAGATACAGAAGCTGCTTTATTTTAAAAACGACCGGTTCGACTGTACCAGCAGTATCGGCGCGGCGATTTTCCCGGAAGACGCGGAGAACTTTGATCCGCTGTTTGCAAAGGCGGATCAGGCCCTTTACCAGGCCAAGCTGCAAAGGGAAACCTACGCCTTTTTCTCGGATTTAAACCCCAAAGAATAACCGGGCGGCAGTCCTTTTAAATGAATCAAAAGTGCGAAAACAGATGGATGTTCTGTTTTCGCACTTTTTTGTTGAGAAAATGCCGCAGGTTTAGCAAATTATTTTTTGATGTTCACAAAGGGCAGTTCCGTCATTCTCAAGTTGGTGCAGCCATAGGGGATGAGTTTGCGCCGCTGAGGGACGGATATGGGCGCCGTAGAGTCCGGCAGAGGGTTGCAGACGCCGTTATTTTCCCCCCAACTGACCTCGACGATTTTGGTATACAAGGCGATGGGAGCGTTCTGGGGGGTGAAAGGCGCACTGAAGTCGTCAATTTCCTCCACCTCGAAATGGGTGCTGCACAATCCGTAGTTCCAGCGGGAGGTGGGGGTGATTTCATAATCGCAGTAAGGGAATTTCCGTTCCACGCCGTCTTTTACGTATTCCCGCTTCGTCCACTCTTCGTGGATGGGCAGGGCGTAGAGCAGAGGCCCTTTGCGGACGCTGACCAGATTGTTGGGGCGGGCGAAGATCTCCGGATCGGTGCGGATGGCCATTTCGATGAGGTGAAAGCCCTTCCAGTTCCGGGTAATGGTATGATACCCGTGGGTGTGGTAACCGGTAATCATGATGTTTTCGCCGTTGATGTGCACTTCGTCGGCGAAGCTGGGGATGCGGATGAGAAAATCGAAGGTCACGTTGTCCTGGGCTTCGATGGTAAAGGTGATTCGGTTGCGGAAGGGGTAATTGGTGTCGATCTCGCAGGTGACGGGAACGCCGTTGACGGTGGTATGGAGCCGGGCCGGAGCAAAAACGGCGGCAGCGATACCGTTGGGAGTTCGCAAAAAGGTGGAGAGGGCGAGCTTCGGCCAGCCCTGCCCAAAATTTGCGGTACAGCAGCCGAAATTCGGCTCCAGACCGAAGAGATGGGACTCTCCGTTATTGGTGCCGAAATGAACCTTGTCCTCCGGGATGGGGGTACATTGGATCTGATTGGCCATTTGGTCGTACTGGTGGCTCCACATGTCGGGGCTCAATGCGGCGGGAAGGGCGTTAAAAGCGAGGATTTCCAGCTTGTCGGCCCATTCCCGGCTGCCGCTGATCTGCAGAAGCTGCTCGTAGGAATACATGGCTTCCACGATGGAGCAAAGCTCGCTTCCCTGGATGGGGCTTGTCCCGGCGAGGCATTCGTCGCCGGTAAAATGGCCATAGGCAGTGCCGTGGTAGCGGGTGAGCAGATTCACCATTTCCCGGGCGAACCGGCTGGGGTCACCGCCAAGAATCCTCGTCATGAGAGCGTCCGACTTGAGGGCCATGGCCATGTTGACAACATGGGTCAGATAGCTCCACTCTTTTTTCGGTTCCTCAAACCGCCAGTTGTCGAAGATTTTCTTATAATCCACGCCCTGTTCGTAAAGGGTCATGGCCAGGTCGATGAGCCACTCCTCCCGGGAGCGCTCAAAAAGCCAGTAAATGGGGATCAGCGCTTCAAACCACCGCGCAGCCGCCCAGTTGTGGAGGGTGGAAACACGGATATGATCTTTGAGCTTTGCGAGGGCTTTGCGGACGACTTCCTCTACCCGTTCGTCGCCGGAGCATTCATAGTAAACGGTCAGAACCTTGCAGATCAAAAACGATACCCACAAATCATCACTTTGCCGCTCATCGTCCCCGCAGGGGCAGATCCATCCGTCGGGACGCTGGCTCTCGATGATGGCGTTTACATACCGGTTGGCCCTGTCGATCATATCCCGGTTGCCCAGCAGATAAGCCAACGGGATAAATCCGTCCAGCCAGTAGGGAACCCGTTCCCAGTCCTCCCGGTCGCCGCCGACCCACTTGCTGTCCCGGACGTAGGGCCAGACTTTGTCCAGATTTCCGGCAAGGCCTTCCGCCTGGAGCTTGAGTTGGGTGAGAAGCCAGCCGGAGGGTTTCAGTTCTCGTGGGGAAAAGGTGGTGAGCCGCAGAGCTTTTAGGGTAGTAGCCATAATAAAACCTCCTGAATGGGATTAGTTGCTGTCCAAAGGGGACGTGTCGATTTTGGCGCCGCAGAGGGCCTCGATGCCGCCTTCTCGGAAATACCGCTCTTCCAGGGGAATCCACCGCTCGTTGAACATCCGGAGCATTTCCGCGCCGTTGCGGACGAGGATGCGGCTTTGCTGAATCTCCGGCGAAACGGTGAGAAAGACGCTGTCCCGGTAATGCGCCCGCAGGGCGGGATGCATGGAGTAAGCCCCCTCCACCACGGACAGAGGGCGCGGGGTCACACTGACAGGCGGGCCGAAGCTCCCGTCTTTGCAGCAAAAGGGGCGGTAGGAAAAAGGTTCTCCGGAGAAAAGAGGTGTCAGCACCTCGGAATAAAACCGCTCGTAGTGGACGTTGCCGCCGGGGGTGGAGAGCCGGTCCTCAGTGCGCATGTGGAAGGGGAGGAAAAAATCATCCATGTGAAAGACGTTGCAGGGAAATAAATTTTCTATCATCCCTGCCAGAGATGTTTTTCCGGAAGCGCAGCGCCCTTCAATGGAAAGAATGGCTCCTTCGCTCTTCTCCAGCAGCTTTTCTGCTGCCCGAAGCGCCGGAAAAAAGACAGCGTAAGGCGTTTCCACCACCCGGTAGTGGGGAATGTACCGTTCCCGGTAGGATTCGCTGTGATGTATTGGGCGGATGCCTCCTAAAAGGTAGGCCTCCACGGTGGAGGCCGTTTTGGCACCGTCCAGCGGCAATTGACCATTTTGGGCCATTTGAGCCAGCAGGGAGAGCTTTTCCCGAAAACCGCTTTCGCTTCCCCGGAGTGTTTGGGCGCTACGAACGAAGACCCGCGCCGCCAACGGCAGATCGTCTTTTTGAAGCGCGCCAAGATTCAGGCGGCAAAGACCGTTCCCGATTCCCTCAAACAGGGGAGTCTGGGGAGAATGGATCACATGGTCCCACTCCTCTGTCAGGAAAGAGAGAGCCTCTGCTTCATCGGGACAGAGATGCCCGCAGCCGAACTCATTTTGATAAATCAGCTTGATGTAATCGAGGGCCTCCGCCGCCGGATACGCTGCTTTGAAGTGGCAAAGCGTCTGTTTAATTTCCTTCATCGGCTCGTCCTCAAGCTGGCAGGAATTGATTGTGTTTGGCGCTGTAACGGTAGCCGATGGAACTGAGTTTTTCTTCGATTTGCGCCCGGTTTAGGGAAAGGCTTTTGCAAAGGTCGTCCAAATCGGAGTAAAAATCCCTCAGCTGGGTGTTGAGATAACTCATCAAAATAACAGGATCGTTGGGAATTGACATGATTTTTCTCCTTTTTTCACATATTCCTGCAAAGAGATGCATTTGTTGTATTGAGGAAGATTGCGCTCATAAGAGGCAACGCAGCTGTTATCATAGGATTATTATATCAGGTAAAGCGCACAAATGCAAAACCTTAGGCACAACTTGCAGAAAAGTGGGCCGGCACACTTTCGGCACATTGAAAATATAATAAAAGAAGGTTATTGTGAAAAAAGCGCCCAATAGCCTCAATTTACGGAAAAAGGGGATGAGATTTTGTATCAGGGTTCTATGCAGGAAATCATGGAACGTTACAAACAGGAACTGTACAATTATCACCAGAGGAGCAGAACTCCGGAAGCGGAGCAGGTCTCGGTATCGACGGAAGCACCTGCTATGGAAGCAAGCGCTACAGCTCAACCGGAGGCAGCAGCAGCTTCCGTATCCGCAGAGGAAGCAGAGCAGGTCTCGGCATCGGCGGAAGAGCCTGCTATGGAAGCAAGCGCTACCGTTCAACCGGAGGCAGTAGCAGCTTCCGCACCGCTTCCGGAGCCTGCTTATCGGGAAGCCGACGCCGCGGTACCGGAAAATCCGGTGGATTTTAGGGGCAATCCGCTGGAAACTGCACCCAGCATCGTCCTGCCAAGCGTAGGGGCTCCTGTGGAAAGGGAAGAAGAGGCACCCAAGGAACCGGATGAATATGAAATTTTCAAAGAAGAAAATCCGGGAACCGGTACCCTTAAAGTACAGGTTTCCACTGCAAAAAGTTCCATTCCGCTGGAAAACGCCGCCGTTTACGTGACCAAGGAGTTTAACGGCCGGCCCCGCGTCTTTTTCTCCGGAGTGACTAATGCAGACGGCATCGTTGACGGTATCCAGCTCCGCGCCCCCTCACGCCAGGAATCCCAGCAACCCGAAAAAGTGCCCCCATACGCCAGCTACGACATATACGTAGATGCAGCAGGCTACCGGCCGGAGGAATACAAAGGGGTTCCGATTTTTGACGGCGTGCAGTCCATCCAGCCGGTCAACATGGCTCCAAACAACGGAGCGGAGCTTCTGCCGGAGGTCACTGTCGAGGAAGAGCCAGATTTATAAGGGGAAGGAGCTTTGCAATGCCTGAGCAGCCAATTATACCCGAATACATCACCGTTCATCTGGGCAGGCCGGATGACGCCAGCGCACGAAATATCCGCATTCCTTTTATAGAATACATCAAAAATGTGGCGTCCAGCGAAATTTACCCCACCTGGCCGGAGAACGCCATCCGGGCGAATATTTACGCCCAGATCAGCTATGCCTTAAACCGCATCTACACCGAATATTACCGGAGCCGCGGCTACGATTTCGACATCACCAATTCCACACAGTACGACCAGTTTTTTGTGGAGGATCGGGACGTTTTCCAGAACATCAGTGAGATCGTTGACGATATTTTCAACGATTATGTGGTAAAGCAGGGGCAGGTACAGCCTTATTTCACCCAGTACTGCAACGGGACCACTGTGACCTGCGACGGCCTGTCCCAATGGGGGACGGTGTCTTTGGCCCGGGATGGAATGACCCCCTACGAAATTTTGCAGCACTACTATGGAAACGATATCAACATCGTCTTCAACGCCCCCATTGCCGCCAACATTCCGTCCTATCCGGGTACGCCTCTGCGGCGGGGGATGATTGAGGAGAGTATCCGCACCATTCAGCGGCAGTTAAACCGCATCGGGGAAAATTATCCTTCCATTCCGCGGATTAACGACATAGACGGCATTTTCGATTTGGAGACCGAGGAGGCTGTCAAACAGTTCCAGCGGATTTTCAACCTGACGCCGGACGGCATCGTGGGAAAGGCCACCTGGTACAAAATAAAAGGGATTTACAATGGAGTCAAGGGCCTCAACGAGCTCTATTCTGAGGGCCTTACCCTTTCCGATGTGAGCCGAGTGTTCCAGACGGCCTTAAAAGAAGGGGATACGGGGCCGGAGGTGCAGCTGATTCAATACCTTCTTGCTGTGATCGGGTATTTTGACAACGATATTCCGGTGCTGGCAGTAGACGGCATATACGGCCCCGAAACCCGGGACGTGGTTATGACGTTTCAAAATAAGTACGGTCTGCCGGTGGACGGAATTGTAGGACGAAACACCTGGAACGCCATTTTAAATGCCTATCAGAACACCATCAACGCCCTGCCGCCTGAGTTTCAGCCTAACCGGGATGAAATCTACCCCGGCTATTTCCTGACCTTAGGAGAAGAGAGTTCTTATGTGCGGACGATGCAGCGATACCTGCGGGCCATCGCCGAAAGCGACCCGTCGATTCCCCTTGTGGAGGTGACGGGAACCTTCGACCAGGCAACGGAAAACGCTGTCCGACGCCTTCAAGAGCAAAACGGGCTTCCGGCCAACGGGGCCATCGGGCCGCTGACCTGGGAGCTGATTGTCAGGCGCTACCATTCTATGGACTGAGAACAAATCCTCGACGGTTATCCGCCGGGGATTTTTGTTGTCTCAAACCATTTTTCATGCTACACTGAAATTGTGTTGCTTTTTTAGTCGGTACGGGGTATTGTGAGTGAAAGCGGGGGAGAAACAGATGACGGAGCGCTCAAAAATGGATGAAATCATCAGCCGGTACGCCGACATGGTTTACCGCATCGCCCTGAACAATGTAAAAACGCGCCATGACGCCGAAGATGTTTTTCAGGAGGTGTTTTTGCGCTGTGTAAAATTCCTGCGGAAAAACGGGGATTTTAAAAATGAGGACCATGTAAAAGCCTGGCTCATCCGGGTGACCATCAACTGCTGCAAGAAATTCTGGTCGTCGGGCTGGCGGCGGCATGTGGTATTCGGGGAGAGGGGAACAGAGGATTTGTTCGAACTCCCGGAGGAAAACGGTATTCACGAGGCGCTGACCGCTCTTCCGCCCAAATATCGAAACGTCCTGCACCTTTTTTACTTCGAGGACATGGCGGTGAAGGACATCGCCGGCGTTTTACAGGAAAAGGAGCCGACGGTGCGGATGCAGCTGACGAGAGGCCGGGCGATGCTCAAAGAAATGCTGAAAGGGGAAATGCTTTCATGACGGGAACAGAACGAATCGCACATATGAAAGAGCAGATGCGCCCCAGCGAAGAACTGGTAGACCGGGTGCGGGAGCAGGTGAACGCCGCGCCTTCCGTTTCAACAGCAAGACGAACCTGGATTCCGCGGGTAGCTGCCGCCTGCGCAGCGGCGGCGGTAATCGCAGCAGCGGCCTGGGGCCTGCCGCAGACGGGACAGAGCGAACATAACATCAACGACAGGGCTGGAGTCGCTTCCGGCGGCACAGGAGATGCCGGATTTACCGGCGGTGGGGCGGATTGCGGCGCGGCAGGGGGAAACAACGCCGCCCAGATACAAAAGGGCGTCTACCTTCCCAAAATCCAGTTGGAGGAACCGAAGCCGGGCGTTACCGTCGATATGATCGGCCTCATCGTCTACCGGGGGAGCATCTACACCTGGACGGACAATTTGTCCCTCTCGAAAGCGCAGGAAGCGGCTCTGCGGGGCGAATACCTGGGCCGAACCAAGGGAAACATTGACGAATGGTCGAAGCAGGACGATTACGCCCGGGAGTTTGCCTCCTCCATCGGGGTAGAGGACATTTACGCCATGAACGGCTACGACTTGGATTTCCGCATCATGACCAGCGACGGGCAGGGAAACGTGGGGGTTTACGAACGATTAAACGACATCTGGCTCGAGACGGGAGAAGACCTGTTTGGCAAAATGAAGCTGAAAGGCAATCTGGAAACGATTTGCTGGCAGCCCCTTGACAAGTGGGACAACGGGGAGGAAAACCGGTATTCCCCCGACCTTTCCGAGAAAGCCACCGACGCTTTTATCGACGGGTTGTACGAGTCAGTCTATCTGGAAAAGGCCGACTGGCGGGAGCTTGCCCCGAAGCCCTGTTACCTGACCCTCAAAGATGGCACTGAAATCCGTCTGATGCTCTTAAAAGGCGGCTACGTCAAATACCTGGGAATGGGCGGCAACGGGGTGTTTCAGATGGAGGAATCCGCCTTTACCGGGGTGTACGATGCCTTGACGTGATGGATTTTACTGAAAAAACAGGGTATCCTGTACAATAGAAAAAGCAGTGCATATTGCACTGCTTTTTCTATTGTAAATCCACTTTTTGCCGGAGAATGATATCGGTTTCAGGAGCAGGGCGCTATTTTGCCTGTTCCAGCTCCAGCAATTTTTCCTTGATCCACACCCCTCCGGCGTACCCTACTAACCGCCCGTCCGCTCCGATGACCCGATGGCAGGGAATGACGAGGATGATGGGATTTTTATTGTTGGCAAGCCCTACGGCCCGGCAGGCTTTGGGATTTTCGATTTGCTCTGCTATCTGTTTGTAGGACCGGGTCTCCCCGTAGGGGATGGTTTGCAGGGCTGCCCAGACCTTTTGCTGGAAGGGAGTGCCCTTGGGGGCCAGGGGCAGGTCAAACAACTTCCGTCTGCCGCCAAAATACTCGGTGAGCTGGCGTTTTGCCTCTATGAGCAAAGGGGTTTCCCTCAGCTCCACGTCCGGTGGCAGACTGTCCTCGGCCAGACGGATTTCGGTGATGGCCCCGCCGTCTTCGGCGATTTTCAAAAGACCGATGGGTGTTT
>CABUOE010000041.1 GCA_902493155.1 uncultured Eubacteriales bacterium | reverse complement strand
TGCTGGCGCAGAACGGCGGCGGATGAATCCGCCTACAAATTCCTGCGGAATTTGCAGATATGGTATAATAAACGCAACTGCAACGGTTTTCACAGAAAACCTTTGGCCGTTTTACGCCGCTGAAAAAGGTCTGTCAACCCCATAAGACTTTCAGAAGCGGCAAATCCTGCCTGCATATTGTTTGGCTCTCCCCCGGAGAGGCCTTTGAAAGGATATGATTCTTAAAATGAAGGAAACGTTTTTGCGGGAACCCATCGGCGATCACGTCTATTTCGGCAGTGTCCGGGATGGTCGGTATAAAACCAATCTCCTGGCCGTCAACCTGATCCTGCCGCTGCGCAAAGAAGACATGACAGGAAACGCTTTAGTCCCCATGATCCTGGAAAAAGGATATGAGGACTATCCTACTTTTCAGGCTTTTTCTAAAAAGCTCAATCTGATGTATGGCGCCTCAGCGGGAAGCTCCATCTCGAAGATCGGAGACAAAGCTGTTCTGACGCTGATGGTATCCGCTATCGACGACGGCTACGCCCTAAACGGCGAAGCGCTTTTAAAGGAAAGCGCTGAAGTCCTCATGGGGATGCTTCTGCGTCCGGCCATGAGGGACGGACTGTTCGATGAAAGAACGCTCGCGCTTCAGCGGCAGTACCTTATCGACACCATCGAGGCGGAAATCAACGATAAGCGCCGTTACGCCATGATGAAAACCGTGTCCCTCATGTTTGAGGGCGAAGCCTTTGGGGAAGACCGATTCGGAACCGTAGAGGGGGCGAAAGCCATTACGGCTGAAGAGACCGCCGCCGCTTATCGCCGCATCATCGATGAGGCTACGGTAGAGATCCTCCACGTGGGCAGGGGAGATCCCGCCTGCGCCAAGGAGGTTTGCACCAAGGCGTTTTCATCGCTTACCCGTCAGCCGGTGGATATCCCCAAAACGGAGATTCAAATGGGCTCGGGAGAAGTCAAAAACGTCGTTGAACGCTTTAACGTCACCCAATCCAAGCTCTGTTTCGGCTTTAAAAGTGACATTCAGCCGGACAGCCAGCTTCTCAATCCTATGCGGATGGCGGTCGCCATTTTGGGCGGCACCCCTACCTCTAAACTTTTTTTAAACGTCCGGGAGAAAAAGAGCCTTTGCTACTACTGCGCCGCCCGGTTTGACCGGACCAAGGGCATCATGATGATCGACAGCGGCGTGGAGCACGATAAAATCGACGAGGCCAAGGAGGCTATCCTTGAGCAGCTCCAGGCGGTCTGTGACGGCGACTTTAGCGATACCGACATGAAGTTTGCGTCGCTTAGCCTGCAAAACAGCTTCCGTTCCATGGGGGAGAGCGCCTATTCTATGGAGCTTTACTACCTGACTCAGACAGTTTTGGGCCTTAAGGGTACCCCGGAAGAGCAGAGCGAAGCCATCGCCAAGGTGCAAAAGGACGAAATCATAGAGGCGGCCAAGCATATCCGCCTGCACACCGTTTATCTGCTGACCGACGAAAACGTCAAGCGATAACGGGAGAAAGGAAGGAATCGCTGATGAAAAAAACTGTGGTCGAAAGCCCGCGTATCCATGAGCAATATATCCGCATGGAACATGAGTCGGGGCTTACCATTTTACTGTATCCCATGAAGGGATTCTCTACCGCCTATGCCTTGTTTGGTACTAAATACGGCTCGGTGGATAACTGCTTCAAGACAGGAGACGACTTGGATTTTGTCACTGTGCCCGACGGCATCGCCCATTTTTTGGAGCACAAGCTCTTTGAGAGCGAGGACGGCGATGCGTTTACCCTTTTCGCCAAAACCGGCGCCGAGGCCAACGCTTTCACCTCCTTTGACAAGACTTGCTACCTCTTTTCCTGCGCCGATAACTTTGAGGAATCCTTAAAGGCTCTGGTCACCTTTGTGCAAGCGCCCTACTTCACCCAACAGACGGTGGAGAAAGAGCAGGGAATCATCGGGCAGGAAATCCGGATGTACGAGGACCTGCCCAGCTGGCGGGTCATGTTCAATCTGCTGGAGGGGCTATATGTCAATAACTCGGTCAAGGTGGACATCGCCGGAACGGTGGAGAGTATCGCGAAAATCGACGCCGACCTGTTGTATCGCTGCTACCACACCTTCTATAACCTGTCGAACATGGTCATCGCCGTGGCGGGCAACTTTGACCCTCAGACGGCTGAAAAAATTATCGTGGACGGCCTCAAGGAATCAAAGCCGGTTTCCATCGAGCGGAAAGGCTACGACGAGCCCCGGGAAGTGAACAAAAAGGAAGTCGTCCAGAACCTGGATGTGGCGATCCCATTATTCTACTTCGGTTATAAGGTGAAGCCCGCCGCCGGTGCGACGGAAGGATTGAAGCAACAAATTGAGCTTGAAATCCTTCTGGACGTTTTGGCGGGGCCCACCTCCGATTTTTACAATGAAATGTACCGGAAAGGGCTTTTAAACGCCAATTTTGGCACCGAAGTATTTGGCGGCCGTGGATTTTTAGCCACTATGCTGGGCGGCGAGTCCAAAGACCCCAAGGCGGTTTTGGCGGCTTTCAATAAAATGGTCGCCGACAAGAAAAAAAGCGGACTTTCAGAAGAGGATTTTCTCTCCTGCCGCAACGCCCTTTACGGCAAGGCGCTTAAGGGCATCAACGACGCGGAAAACACGGCGACCGCCATGCTCTCCTACGAGATGATGGACGTGGGGCTGTTCGACATGATGGAAGTCATCGCCGACACCTCCTTTGCCGACATAGAGAAGCGGTTTGCCTCTGATTTCGACGAAGCTTGCCAGTCCCTTTCTATCGTTTTCCCCAACGAGAAATAATTTTCTGACAAAATTTTTATGAACAGGACGTGAAACAATTGAATACAGTTGAATTCCCCGGCCTCGGCCATACTTTTCACCTGAATCGGGGGGCGTTTCATATCGGGAACCTGTCGGTTACATGGTACGGCATCCTGATTACCTTGGGCATCCTTTTGGCCATGGCTTTTGCCTTGAGCCAGTGTAAGAAATTTGGTATCATCCCCGACAAGCTCATTGACGTAACCCTGGGCGGCGTTGTGGGAGGAATCGTCGGCGCGCGGCTTTATTACGTCGCCTTTAGCTGGGATACCTTTAAAGACGATCTGAGCTCTATCGTGAAGACCTGGGAAGGGGGCATGGCGATTTATGGCGGCCTCATTGGGGCGATCTTAGTGGGCGCACTCATCGTCAAGATCCGCAAGATGAAGCTGCTTCCGGTTCTCGACATCGCCTGTATGGGCTTCCTCATCGGACAGGCCATCGGCCGCTGGGGAAATTTTGTCAACGTGGAGGCCTTCGGCTCCAACACCAGCCTCCCCTGGGGCATGACCGGCGAGCGGATCACCTCCTATCTGAGCAATTCCGCCAACATCGAGGCACTCAACAAGCTGGGCGTCACGGTGGACGCGTTGGCGCCGGTTCACCCTTGCTTCCTCTATGAATCCCTCTGGTGTGCCCTGGGCTTTTTGCTGCTGTTTCTTTACAGCAAGCACCACAAGTTCGACGGCGAGTTGTTTTTGATGTATACCGCCTGGTACGGTCTGGGCCGTGGAGTCATCGAGGGACTCCGCACCGACAGCCTGCTGCTCGGCAGCATCCGTGTTTCCCAGCTTCTGGCCTTTGTGCTGGTTATCGCTGCGGTGATTATCTGGCTTGTGGTGCGCTCTAAGATCAAACGCGCTCACGACGAAAATTACCTAAAGCTTTACGTCAACACCGAAGCCTACTGCCAGGAAGTGGCGGCCTATGAGGAAAAACAGGCGAAGAAAAAGAATAAGAAACACAGTACCTCTGTTTCCACAAAGGAAACTGGTGCTGCCGATTCCGCTTCGGATGAAACCATGGCAGAAAGCGAAGACGAAGAGCCGGATGTCAGGAGCGAAAGCCCTGCAAAAGAACCGGAAACCGATACTGATCCCGCGGCGGAAGAAGCGGTGGACAACAATGAAGACATTACAGGGGAGGACGATATCAATGAGTAAGTTAATCGACGGAAAACAGATTTCAGAGCAGGTCAAGGACCGCGTCAGCGGGCAGGTGACGGCTTTGAAGGAAAAAGGCGTTGCCGTTGGCCTCGCGGTGGTCATCGTGGGGCAGGATCCGGCTTCCCGGGTCTATGTGAACAACAAAAAGAAGGCCTGCGCCCGCTGCGGCATCGAGTCGTTTGAATACGCTTTGCCGGAAGAGACCACCGAGGAAGAACTGCTGGCCCTAGTGGACGAACTAAACCGCAACCCAAAGGTAAACGGGATTCTGGTGCAGCTTCCGGTGCCCAAACAGATCGACGACCACAAGGTCATTGCCGCCATTGCGCCTGAAAAGGACGTAGATGCGTTTCACGCTGTCAACGTGGGTAAAATCATGATCGGGGACTTTGATTTTCTGCCGTGTACCCCTTCCGGCTGCATGGAACTGATCGATTCCACCGGTGTGGACATTGCTGGTAAAAACTGTGTTGTCATCGGGCGGAGCAACATTGTCGGCAAGCCTATGGCCATGCTGCTGCTCCACCGCAACGGCACTGTGACCATCTGTCATTCCAAGACGAAAAACCTCAAAGAAATCTGCAAAAACGCCGATATCCTGGTGGCCGCCGTCGGCCGGGCCAAATTCGTTACCGCTGACATGGTCAAAGAGGGCGCTGTGGTCATCGACGTGGGTATGAACCGGGATGAGAACGGCAAGCTCTGCGGCGATGTGGATTTTGAGGCGGTGAAGGACATCGCCGGATACATCACTCCCGTACCCGGAGGCGTGGGCCCCATGACCATTGCCACTTTGATGCAGAACACCGTCACCGCGGCAAAAATCCAGAATAATATTTTGTAAGGCGGCATATACCTATCCTTGCAACAGAAATAAGCTGATCCTTGGAAACTTCCCGCGTCGAAACAGTGGAATAGGGTTGTTTTGGCTGCGCGGAAGCTCCCTCTGAGGCTCAATAAAGCGCAGAATGAATTCCGTTGACATTGTCGGCGGAATTTATTATAATATATCATAATGAATAAAAAATCCTGCGTAACAGCAGGATTTGAAACCTTTTTGCAGTGTAAAATGATTTGCATACGGAGCCGGCGCTCCGACAGCAATAGAACAATTTCATGATAGCTTCACAGAAGGCGCTGTCCAAAAGTGATAGAAATGGGCGTTTGTATAAAAGGACGGCAGTCTTTATCCGCGGCTTTGCGGAAATTAGGAGGTGACAGGCTTGAATGAGAATTTGTGCATGGGGTGCATGAGGGATAAAGGAGAAGAAGAGGTTTGTCCGTTTTGCGGATATTCGGATGCAGCTCCCCGTTTTCCTTCCTATCTGGCTCCGCGTACTGTGATTAACAATCGCTATATCGTCGGCAAGGTGTTGTCCTATAACGGCGAAAGCGTCACATATATCGGCTATGACGTCATCGGTGAACGGAAGGTCAAGGTGCACGAATATTTTCCCGACACCTTGGTGACCCGCGGCGAAGACGGTAAATCGGTTGCTGTCAACAGCGGCCGCCAAATTCAGTTTAAGGCATACATGAGCGATTTTATTGAAATCGCGGAAAAGCTTTCCCGGATGCGGACGCTGACCTGTATTACCCAGGTATTGGCTATCTGCTATCAAAACAACACCGTCTATTCGATTTTAGAGTTTGTGGAAGGCGTTTCCCTCAAGACCTATCTGGAGAAACGGGACGTGATGCTCACCTGGACGGAGACTTCCGACCTGATCCTTCCACTCATCAAAACCCTCGCCATTGTTCACGAGGAAGGCCTTATCCACCGCGGTATCAGCACCGACAGCGTGATTTTAAGCCGCAGTAAGATCGTTAAGTTGGACGGCTTTTCCATCAGTGCTGTCCGTGCGGCTCGCACCGAGCTGGTCGCCGAGCTGTTTCCGGGCTTTTCCGCGCCGGAGCAGTACTCTGCTGTCAGCCCCCACGGCCCGTGGACCGATGTTTACGCCATCTGTGCGCTGCTGTACACCTGCGTGACGGCGCAGGCCCCTCCGGAAGCGCTGATCCGCTCCAATTCGCGGCCGCTGCTGCCTCCGCGGGAGCGCAACGAAACGGTTCCGCCCCGGGTTTCCCAGGCGATTATGCAGGGCCTTTCCCTGTCTACCACCGATCGCATTCAGAATATCGAAGAACTGCTGGCAAAAATCGGCGGCCCCTTCCAGAAAGACGCTATCGGCAGCGACGCGCCCACCGTATCCGTGCGGACACAGCCACCGCTCTCCAGACGCCCCCCCTCCCCCTTGCCCCGGATTCCTGTGGAAGCCGAACGGAAGCAGGAGGAAAAAGACAGTGGCAACAAGCGGCTGATTCTCTGGAGCATGGGCATCACTTTGCCAATTTTGCTGGTTATTTTGATTTTTACCTTTTGGTTTTTGTTCGGAAAAGGCCGCCAGAAGCAGCCGGAAGAAGATTCTACTTCCATTGTGGATTCTCTGTTTGAAAGCGATCCCTTCCGGGGCGAGTCCGAGTTTTATAATTCGTCTGAATCTTCTGAGCGTGAAAGCAGCTCTTCGGAAAGCTCAGAGGAGAGCTCAGAATCCTCGGAAAGTAAGACGATGCACAAGGTAGCAAACTTTGTGGGGCAGGACTATAAGACAGTGACCGGAAATGCCGACAACCAGAAGCTCTATATCTTCGATCCTCCGGAATACGTTTACGATGAGCAGCATCCTGAAGGCGTCATTACCTACCAGAGTGTGGCGGAGGGAACGGAGTTTGAAAAGACCATGTCCATCAAGTTTAAAGTGAGCAAGGGCTCCGCCAACGTGCTGATCCCGGCCTACGAGAAGAAGACCCAGGCGGAGTACACCGCCAAACTGGATGAGTTGGGCATCAAATACACCATTCTGTACCGCTGGGATAGTTCCTATCCTGAAGGATACGTGGTAGGGACCGACCACATGGTGGGAAGCAAGTACAACACCCAAACCGGCGGCACCATTGAGGTTTACGTCAACAAAGCGCCTCCGGCCACCTCGGTTGAATAAGCAAAAGTTCCTCCAAATTTTTGGAGGAGCTTTTTGTGTCCGCATACATTTAAAATTGATCAGAAAAACCGGCTTTCTAAATCAGAAAGCCGGTTTTTGTCAGTTCACCCGCACCATCCGGGCCGCCAAAACAGTGATGTCGTCACCGGGAATATCCCCCCGGTGACGGGCCAGGGAGGCGAGTTTGGTTGCAATTTCCCGCGGGGGAGATCCTGCCAGCATGGTGATTTCCTCCTGGAGCCATTCAGGGGTGATGGAGATGGCGCCGTCGGTGACCATGACGATCAGGTCGCCGTCCTGAAGCTTAATTTGTCGTTTGTCATAGGAAATTCCCTGCAAAATTCCCATGGGGAGGGAACTGCCGTCCACCATAACGGTTTTGCCGTTTCGGGTTACAAAGGAGCAGGCGGCCCCGGCCTTTAGAAACTCGGCGTTTCCGGTGTACAAATCAATACAGCCGATGTCCAGCGTCGCCAATGATTCGTCTCCTGCCTTGACCAGAAGGGCACTGTTGATGAGCTTGAGGGCGGCGTCAAAGCCAAATCCCGCCTTGAGGAGCTTCAGCACGAAATTACAGGTCATGATGGAATCAATGGCGGCTCTGCCGCCGCTGCCCATGCCGTCGCTGAGGATGAGGTGGGCAAAGCCCCGGCTGTCGGTGAAATATTCGTAGCAGTCGCCGGAGACCTTGTTGTTGCCGGAATTTAACTGGCTTACACCGAATTGGAGGGTGTATTGGGCCTGCTCAAAAAAGGAGATTTTCGTCATATCGTCCACTGTGACGACGCTGGGAAAGTCAAACTGCCGATCCAGCGCTTCGCTGAGCTGTTCGGTGACGATACGCGCATCTACTTTCAACGGATTTTGTTGATAGATTTCCACCCGCATCCGGTCGTACTGGTCCAAGATGCAGTAAACCTCGTTGGGGGATTCTCCGGCCTCGATGAGAATGTCCCGGGCTTTTTGGGTGAGCTTGGGGTTTAACAGGGTCACTTCGGAGATTTCCTCGCTCATTTCCGCCAGCATGTCCGCAATACCTTCAAACTGTTCCGTCGCCACCTGCTTTGCCTCCAGCACCTTGCGGGCGGCGTTGCCTTTTGACAGGTATTCGTGATAATAGCCGTTAATTGTGCGGAGAATCTCCTCCGGTTTGGCGCATTGGGTGGTGAAATGAGCGGCCAAATCTTCCTTGGTGACCTTGCCGTTTTCTTTCAGTATGGGGGTGAATTTTTGAAAGGCGTCCATGGTCTGGCTGTAGGTGGTCTCCCAGCAGAACATTTTGAGTCCGCAGCGGCGGCAGACCTGATCCACTGTCCGGTCATAAACCGAAGAAATGTCGTTGACGCCGGTTTCCCGAAGCTTTTCAGACACCGCCTCTACGGCTTGCTGCATGTCGTCCAGAGTCTTGGAGGCAAACTGAAGCTTCATCGAGGTGCGCCCGGTTTCCTGCATGGTTTTTCCGTGGTTTGCGTCCACTGGGGCAGGAATTTTCTGGAGGAGTTTTTGAGGCATGGCCATGAAAAGGGCAGAGGCCAGCAGCAGGTCAAAGGCGCTGGTAATCGCGGCGGAATCGGCTCCCACAATGAGAATCCCAATGGTGTGGATTAGAATAAAAAAGGCAGTCTGGGTGAGTTTTCCAAAAATGGCGAAATAGCCAGACATCATGGCCGCCAGGGCGAAGATACCGCCGCTCACCGCGAACTCCGGCGAATACAAGCTGAGCACCGCCGCTGAGGCCAGACCGCAGACAGCTCCCGCTGTGGCCCCACGCCGATTGGAGATGATGAGCAGGGAAAGAGCCGCTAAGATTCGCCCCAGATTAAACACAAAAAAGCCGATTTGGCAGGTGCCCAAAAGCCCTACCAGAACAATAACGGCAAGGCTCGCCCGTTCGATGAGCCCGCCCTCGGCGATTTTTTTCCGGCCGAGGACGATTTTGGACGCATGGAAGGCAAAATAGGTCAGCGCCCCTCCCAGTACGCTTTCACATAGGCAGAAGATAAGGTCAATGGTTCCCTTATCGAACAGGGCGTTGCGGATGATGAGGCAGACGGCCAGCACAGCGGCTGACGCGGTGCAGAGAACGGCGGGATTGCTCCGAAGTCTTGGAATACCCGCAATGGCGAACTTTAGTCCCATGACCGCTAAGAGCGCAATCAAATAGGGAAGGTTTTCGGCAAAATTTCCAAAAAGGCTGTACCCCGCCAGTGCTCCCATAATCGACGCCACTGAATATTGGGCGGGGAGGGCCATGGAAAGGGCTACGCCAAACGGGGAGAGACTCCCCAACAGCTTTACATTGGATGCAAGGAAGGCAAAAATTCCGGTAAACCCGTACTTTGCGCCCTGAATAAACGATTCGTCCAGAAGTTTTTGTTTGGCTGCCGCCAGAGAGGGAATTTTCATGCTGCAACGACCTTTCTTTTTATGTCCTTCGGGCAGCCGCTTCGACTGCCGCAACCATCTTTCGTTTTTTCTTTTTCCAATCGCCCAGATCAGGTTGTCCGAAAAAGATGGTTCAACAGTTCCTATTATAGGAAATCAGCAGCGCAAAGATTGTCGCAGAGGCTCAGTCCGTTTTCCAATTATTTTGAAAAGATAAGCAAGAATATCAGCGGAAAGGTTGATATATTGTAATATCCTGTACAAGGATCGTCTGATTTTGTCCAATTTTTGTGGAGCAGAAAAAAACGGGGCGGAGAGCCTCGGCTTTGGGTTTCTCTGAAAACTCGGAATCGGTCTCATAGTGACAAAAAATAGAAATCCCACGATTCAGACCAATGTCTTAACCGTGGGATTTCTGCGTGGGAAGCGTTGTCGGCGATATACAGCCGAAGCTCTGCTCGGAACAGATGAAATTGCTTTGACCAAAATAAAGCCCCGAAAGCATTCAAAATGTTTTTCTCAGCGTTTTGTGCGCAGGGTACCGCACATTCGGATTCGGCTCAGAGCCCTTTGAAATCACCGGTTTCAGGGGGAAGTCGCTGATCCTTTCCTTGAGATTCATCCAAATTGATTTTTTGCCGCTTCATTCGCTGCTTCTCCTCATACATATTGACATCCGCTTGATGGAAGAGTTGTTCCGCCGTCTCGTCTTGCTGGCGTACAGCACAGCCGATTGCGATGTCGAGGGGCGGGGCGCCCTTTTCATTCTCCTGTCGGATGCGCTGGCGCATTCTGACAAGCTGTGTCTCCGTTTTTGCTTTCGGCCAATCCTGCAAAATCACTACAAATTCATCGCCGCCGATCCGGAAGCACCTCCCGTGTTTGCCAAAGATGTCTTTGATGCATCTTGCCGCAGCGATAATTACGGAATCGCCTTTCTGATGTCCATACTGGTCGTTGATCTGCTTCAAATTATTGATGTCAAACAGGATATATGTGCATTCGGCAGTTGGTTCGTCCTTTTGCTGTTCTTCGATGAACGCAGTCCGGTTTTGCAGTCCTGTCATACTGTCCAGGTAAGCTAACCGCCTGTATGCCGCCGCGCTGGCGTTTTCCTCCATCTGTTTGTACAGCCGGATGAACATTGCCCGCATCAGGCACAGGATGAACAGGAAAATCCCAGCGCAGTAAAAATTGGAGTATTCGGAAATCGGGTCGTTGTAAAACAGTATCAGGGCAAGAAACACGCAGATGCTCAACAGGCCAAAGCCCACCATAATCCACCAGATTTCTCTGCTTTTTCCACTTTTCAGGCTCCGCCAGCCATTCTGCAGCACAAGCACAATCGCGCAAATGCAGCACAGGTGGGACGGCAGGAGCAGCAGATAGCCCGGCACTGCCTGAAACAGATTGTTCAGGAGATAGGCCGCTGCGATGATGGTAAACAGCCCACACAGAATGTCAAATATCCGCCTTTTGCCTAAGAGATAGTTAATAAACCGCAGCAGCGGCACCGGCATAATCATAAAGGAAACAAAAGAAACTAGCGCAACTGCTGCTGTACGATCGGTTACGAGCAGCAGCAGTTCGGAATCCGTCAGTACCCAAATACCCGTGGTCAGAATAAACATGCCGAAGGATACCAGGCTGTGCAGCATTTCTTTTAAAAGGCTCTTTCGCAGCCAGCAGGCGGCGATCAGCGTTCCTGTTCCCAGCAGGAAGGCAAAGATGGCAAAAATCAGCGCATACAAATTGTCCCAAAGCAGCTTGAGCACCACCTCGTGCTCCGCGCCCAAATAGGTGTTCCCGATGTGGTTCTGCCCCATAAAGGATGCATAGCTGTCCACGTTTGCCCGAATGACCAACTGTTTTCCCTCTGCGTTCTGAGGAATCCTAACTATATGCTGGCTGCGCCCCTTCATAGCATATATATCCGAGAAGGAATAGAGTGGCTCGTCGTCCAAAAGCAGCTCGAATTCGGGCAGGTAGGTCTTCATGTACAGACACAGGGTATCACCGGTGTCCTCCGGGATGCGGCAGCGGTATTCCAGATCGCCCGTCTGCTCCGAATTTGTCATTTCCCACCGGTCGTTTAGCACGACGTCCCTGTCCGAGGCCATCCATTCCATGGGCGTCTCCATCGAAAGCCCTCGGCCCAATGCTAACAGTCCCAAGACGGCTAGAATGATCCAGAATCCTATCTGTATTTGTTGCTTAATTGGTTTCATATTGGCTTACCCAGCTTTCAAATTCGTCTATTGGCAGCGGTTTGGAAAAAAGTAACCCTGTACAGTGTTGCAGTGGATGGAATGGAGAAACTCTATCTGTTCCATCTGTTCAATTCCCTCTGCCACTGTCCTCATCTGCAGCTTTGCCGCCAGCTCTATCACGCTCCGTATGATATCCTGGTCCTTTTTGCTGTCCATATTCAGAAAAAAGGACCGGTCCACCTTCAGCGCGTCCACATCAAATTCCTTGAGCAGCCCCAGGGAGGAGTACCCCGAGCCAAAATCATCCATGGAACACTGAAAGCCCGTCTCATACATCCGGGCAATCTCTTTTTTGATCTGATCGCTGTCTTCCCTGTTTCGTCAGGGAAACGCCATATTTCCAGTGACTGTGTCTCTGCTTTGTCATTTCTTCATCCCTCACTCCGAAACGGCTCCGTGCCGTTCGTCTCGCAAAGGAACGCAGGTTCGTCACAGCGGTCAAGCTGCTATCCTCCAGCAGCAGGGTGTTCCAAATTTGCCATTTTTTCTTTTTATGCCTCAATGTTTTCCTCTGACTTCCTCAGAAATCGGTTTGCTTCCTCTCTGGGCAGCGCCCGACAAAAATAATATCCCTGCATATAATCGCATCCCAGCTGGCGCAGCAGCTCGGCCTGCTGGGATGTCTCCACGCCTTCGCACAGCACCTCCATTTGAAGGCTGTGTACCAGCGCAATCATCCCCTTGAGCAGTGCGACGCCTCGCTGGTTGACCGCCGAGTCGAGAATTGACCGGTCGATTTTCACAATATCGATAGGATAATCCCGCAGGTCGGAAAAGGAGGTGTAGCCGTTGCCCGCGTCGTCCAGCGCGATGCGGAAACCCAGCGCCTTGCACCGAGAGATATTCTCAAATGCGGTTTTTTTGTCGCTCTCCATCGCGTCCTCTGTGATCTCGATAACCAGCGCCGAATGGTTGAAGAAATATCGTCCGGCGATCTCTTGCAGATGTAGAATGAAATTCTCGTGGTCGATAGTAATTCGGGTGAAGTTACAGGAAATATAAAGGCTCCTGCCCTCCTTCTGCCACAGCTCCAGCTGGCGGCACGCCTCTTCGAAAATATAAAAATCCAATTCCGCGATGGTTTTTTCCGATTCCATCAGCTCGATATAGCGTCCCGGATACAGCAATCCCTTCTCCGGATGTTCCCAGCGGGAGAGCGCCTCAGCGCTGACAATCCGGCCATCCTTGGCGCTGACAATAAATTGCAGGAACATTTTGAACTCGTGGTTTTGGATAGCCTCCAGCGTCTGCTTCTTCAATTGCAGCTTTTCGCTCTCCCGGTTCAGCAGCTCAGTATGGGAAAATGCAAAGGCCACATTGCCGCTGATCGCCTGCTCATAGCCCTGCCGGGCGTTGAACAGGACCGTTTCACTGTCCCGATCCGACTGACTCAGCATGTAAATTCCGGCGTGAAATTCTGGGCGGTAGTCCTTGCCGTACTTTTCGCTGTAGCGGTTTAGGCGGATCAGCAGCTCCTGCGTCCACCGCTCGACCTCCGGCGCGCCGCCGCACGGACGGGCCACAGCGAATCCACCGCCGCTGACTCGGGCGACGATTTCGTTGTCCGCCGTGCTCTTCATCAGTTCGTTTGCCGCAAAGTGGAGCTGATCTTCCGCCGCATCCTCGCCGTAATATTTGTTGACCCGCCCAATATCGAAGCCCACGAACACCACGCCGTAAATACTTCGGTACTGGTCAGAAAGCTGCCCTTCAAAGCGCTGAACAAAGTATGCTTTATTGCCGATACCCGTCATCGGGTCAAACAGCTCATCCCGATTTGTTGCGGTTTTGTACCTGTGCCGCAGCACCAACAAAACGATCACCGCCGCTAGCAGTGCCGCCAATGTGCCTGCCAGCAGTAGAAGAAGGCCCTTGTTGGAGCGCACTCGCGCCCCATGATCCATGGCTTGTCGGACAGTCAGCCCGGAGATTTCCTGGTCGGAAATCTCCTTCAAAGCGCCGTCTACGGCGGAGACAAGGCTTTCCGGAGCGATCTCGGTAAAGATAAATTGGACCTCGGTCTCCCGCCCGTCCAGAGAGAAGGTGAGGACGGTGCGGCTGGCCGTGCTGTATGCCCCCAGCGCCTCCTCGTCCCCGGAACAGCCCGACAGCAGCTCCACCTGGCCGTTTTTCGCCAGTCGGAGCCGTTGATCGCTCTTGCCCGCACGGATGTAGGTAAAATTCAGCCCTGTGCGTTCCCCGACCATTTCGAGGAGCTCGGGCAAAACGCCTTCGTATCGTTTAGTCGACGGGTCATAATATTCGATGGGGTACCAATCCGGATTTCCCGCCACGTAGACGCAGTCCGGCCCGCCAGCTCCCTCCGGGGTGGACGTAACCATAGCGTTGGCCGTGGGGCAGAACAATATTCCTACAAGAGTGGCAGCACATACCCAGATTGCCAACTTTCTTCTCATGCTTTATCCTCTTTCTCTGCAGGGAACTCCGGCGCGTCCCGATAAAATTTCGCCTGCGCCGCCTGACATTTCATGCTGTATTCCTCCAGTTCTTTGTCCATTTTAGAGAGGACGTCACGAAACGCGCCACGCAGCGCGTCGATTTCCGCGGAAATCTCCTGCAAGCGCTGGAGCTCTGCCGCGTGGCAGGCCTCACTCTTGGCCCGCCGCGCGCGGTCTTCCTCGTCCGCCTGTTCCATCAGCCCGGCGGCGAAGGCCTTAGCGTCGATCAGCGCCCCGGCTACCTCCCGTCGTTCTGCTTGGAGTTGCTCGTTCTCCCGACGGAGCTGTTCCAGCATTGACTTCAATTCGTTGATCGTATTTTGACACTCCACATCCTTTTCCATCAATTTCGAGGAAAAGCCCTCATTTAATTCTGCGATATACGCGCACACGTTCTTTTTGGAATATCCAAACAAGCTGGTTTGAAACAATTCTGCCATGGTTTAGCACCCCTTCCATTTTATTTCAGTTGAATTTTTTTACGCTGGATTTTACCCCAGTTCAGCTTCTTTTTCCGATAACCCACAAAGGCGGTGGTGCGCACAAAAGCCAGTACAAACCGCAGACAGGTCACCTCCAGCAGGCATAGCAGCACCGCCTTCACACCATCCATGAAGGATATTTTGAGGTCGATGGTCTGGATACGGGAGAAGAAGGCCGTCAGTGACAGCACCGACCCAAACACCGCGTAAATAGCGTAAAACAGGATCATAAAGGGTACATTGATTAAATCGACGCAGAAGGCCAGCAGCACTGTTAGCATGCCAAACAATTCGATGTAAGGGGAGAAAAGCTCATAGAGCAGAAAATACAGGTAGGAGATCAGGCTGACC
>CABUOE010000040.1 GCA_902493155.1 uncultured Eubacteriales bacterium | reverse complement strand
CCCAACCACTTCTTCCCCGATGCCTACAACGAAAACGACATCGGGCTGATTGGAACGAAGCAGGTGGTCAACGCCGCCAAGCTGGCGGCTTACGCGAACATCGGCCTAGAGTTAGAGATCGATGACAGGCTTTTAACAAACGTCGATAAGTACAACCAAGGTCTCGACTATTTTAACGCCTCTGTAGAACAGGGTTTTCGTGGCCCCGGGGTGTTCCGCTGTTGGTATAACGACGTGCGCACCTACTACAAATGCGCGATTTCCCCCAACAGCAAGGCCCGTGCTATTTACGACTACGCCTATCAGGTCATGCGGGGCACCTACACCAAAAAACCGTACATCGACACCTACGACGAGGTTTCCGACCCGAACAACATCCTCTCCGGTATCGCCTACACCACCGGCATGAAGGTGGGCGATCCCAATCAGGGCGCCGGAAACTACATAAACGACTCAAACCGCACAAAACTCACCGACAGCCGCCGGGCAATTCTCTGTGAGGACGGCATAGCGGGTTACTTCAACCGCAACTACAACTCCCTCACTTCCGCCGACTTTACCTTCGATCTGGGGGGCAGAAAGTCCTTCCAGCAGGTGAATATCAGCACGCTGGCGGGCGTCAATGGTATCGGCCGCCCCAGCAAGGTGACCATCCAGATTTCCAACGACACCGGAACACCCTCTAACTGGACGACTATCTGCTCTACTGCCATGGGCGGTCCCGAAACCAACAAAGAATTCATCTACCGCACCCAGAACGGCAAGCGGATCACCGCCCGGCATATCCGGCTGCTTTTAGACTTTGGCGCGGCCAACTGGATGGCCATCGACGACGTGAAGGTTCTCTCCATCGCCGACAGCGCCCCAGCGGACGGCAACCTGAATCTAGCTCAAAGCGACGAATTTGATATCGACAACGCCGCAAACTTAGCCCTAAACCGCCCCTACACCGTCAGCGCGCCCCCAGCAGAGCGGTATTATGACGCTAGATTCAAAGCCCTGACCGATGGTCTCGTGGGCGACGCCACCATCTACGACTGGCGCTGGGTCGGTTTTAACGCCGCCCGGGACATCGTGGTGGACTTAGGGGCAGTTAAGCCTTTCCAGGGCGTGCAGGCAGTGCTCTTAAACGCTGTAGCCGAAGGCGGCGTGACCTATCCCGGTGCGCTCAACTTCAGCTATTCCAGCGACGGCAAAAACTGGACGAGCTTTGTAAACGGCTCGGTTCCAGCCAGCGCGCCAGAAAACGCCGTCTACACCTATTCCTACGCCAAGACTTCCGAGGTGCAGGGCCGATACGTCAAGCTGTCCGTCCCGGCGGGCTTCACCTTTATCTCAGAGCTCCGGGTGCTGGCGAAAACCGACGCCCTGCCCTCTGAACCAGCCCCGACTTTGTTGTCCAAAGGCCGTCCTTACACGGTATCCGTTCCCGCGGGAGCGGCGGGCAGCTGGAGCGACCCGGACGACGGCGTAAAGCTCACAGACGGCGTCACTGTCGCCGACCCCCGGTATTTTAACGCAGACCGGAACCTCTACACCGGCCGCAGCAACGGAAGCGGCGTGGACGTCCCCGTCTCCACCGTCATCGATTTGGGTGCGCAGAAGGCCATCCACCAGGTTTCGGCCACCTTTGTGGTCAATTCCGACTACGCTCTGTACCTGCCCACCAGCTTTAAAGTGGATCTCTCAAACGACGGAAGCAACTGGGTGAGCGTCCACAACGAGTACATCGGCGGCACCCCGGCGATTCCGGTCTCGAAATTCTTCTCCGCCCGTTTTGCGCCGCAGATTCCCTGGAAGGCCCGCTATGTGCGGGTGACCTACACCCAGAACGCAGGCATTGTTCTCACCGATGAAATCGAGGTTTGGGGCAATAGCGACCTGAGCGGCTGCCAGGATCCCGCCGACGTAGGAAAACCGGTTATCACCGGATTTACCGCCCCTTCTATCACGGTGGAAGACAACGATTTCCTGACCACCTCCGCCCGGGCCGCCCTGCGGATGCCCAAACAGGTGCAGCTTTCCTACGACGGCGGCACTGTCACGGCGAATGTGATAAACTGGGTCTGTGCCGATTACGACCCTCAAAAACTCACGCCCCAGACTTTCACCGCATTCTATGAGACTCCCGCCGGCTATCGGCAGCCCACCGACAGCGCGGTTTCCGTCACCGGCACCCTGACGTTAAAGACTGCTCAGACGGAAAACCCCGACCTTCCCGCCCAGCAGAATCTCATCCGGGGCAAGGCCTACACCACCAACTGGGCTAATTCGAGCTACCACGGCGGCTACCCGGACACAAACCACAAAAAGCTCACCGACGGCGTCCGCGCTGACGGCATTTGGAACGGAAACAATGTGGGATTCAACAAAAACGGGGATTCTCCCGTCATCCTGACCTTTGATTTAGGCAAAAAGCAGGAGCTGACCGAATTTTCCGTCTGCGGCTGGGATTCAAACAGCTCAGGCGTGCGCAATCCCTCTCACATCGCCGTGGAGTACTTAAACGAACAGACCGGCGTCTGGACCAAGGTGATTGACCAGGAGGTAGGCCGCGCTTCACCGGAGGGCAACGACTTAGCTTATAAGCTGAGCTTTGCCGTCCCCGAGGGAACTACCGTCACTGCTCAAAAGGTGCGGTTTATTCTGACCCACGACCCCTATTCCGGCACCATGTTCCTCGACGAAGTGGAAATCTTCGGCCGGGATGTCACGGCCGCCGCCACTCCCCTCACCGGTTTTAGTGAAATTCCCGCTGTGACGGTCTATCGGGACGAGGGCCTGACCACTGCGTCCAAGGTGGCTCAGAAACTCCCTACCACCGTCGCCCTCACCTATCAGGGAGGAACTGTTAACGTACCGGTCAGCTGGAACTGCACAAACTTTGACCCCAGCAGCACAGCATCCCAGATTTTTACTGCATCCTATGAGACCCCGGCGGGCTACCGGCAGCCCACAAACGGCAATGTCGCCGTCACGGCTACCCTGACCCTGAAGCACACCCAAAGCGATGCTCTTACCCGCAACCTGGCGGCGGGTATCTCCTATTCGACCAACTGGGCAAACGAAAATTATCACGGCAGCGGACAGGACGTTAACCGTACAAAGCTCACCGACAACCAGTTTGCCGGAAGCCCCTGGGACGCCCAAAATATCGTCGGCTTCAATAAAAATGGCGCAGCACCCGTCACCCTGACCTTTGATTTAGGCGCCAAAAAGGACGTGGAAGCGGTCAGCGTTTTAGGCTGGGACGGCAATGCCTCCGGCATCCGCAACCCCTCCCACATCAAGGTGGAATACTACGATGAAACCAGCGGCGGCTGGGCAGTAGCGTCCGACCAGGATTATGGCCGCGCTTCCCCGGAAGGGTACGAAATTCCCTATCAGCTGGACGCTGACGTGAACTTTTCTTCCCGCAGAGTCCGTATTACCCTGACCCACGACGTTTCCTCCGGCACCATGTTCCTGGACGAAGTCCGCATCATCGGCACCGAATCGGTTTCCGACGACGAGAACGTCCTCAGCGGACGGACCTACACCACCAACTGGGCAGACGCAAACTATCACGGCAGCGCTCCGGACTCAGGCCATGTAAAACTCACCGACGGCCAGCGGGCCACCGGCACCTGGGACTGGAACCGCGTGGCGGGCTTCAACAAAAACGGTGCTGAACCCGTCACCCTGACCTTTGACCTGGGCTCCACCAAACGCCTGAGCAAAGTGGGCTTCAGCGGCTGGGACAACAATGCTTCCGGCGTGCGCAACCCCTCTCACTGGAAAGTGGAATACCAAAATGCCGCCGGAAACTGGCTCACCCTCTGCGACGCTGACTTGGGCCGGGCTTCCGTCTCCGGGGAGGAGGTTCCCTTCCAGTTTGACTATCTGGTTCCATCCGGCGAAGCTGTTGTCGCCCAAAAGCTCCGCCTTACCCTGACCCATGATGCTTCTTCCGGCACCATGTTTTTAGATGAAGTGGAAGCCTGGGGCAGCGAGGTCGTCGTGCCTGAAAACGACCTGATAAAGGGTCTATCCTACACAACCAACTGGACGGACGAACAATTTCACGGGATGGCAAACGACCCATCGCGGACGAAGCTCACCGACGGGGAATTGGCCCAAAACTCCTGGGACACCGCCCGTATTGCCGGGTTTAATCGGCAGGGGGATTCAGTCGCTCAGATTACCTTCAACCTGGGGTCTCTTCAGTCTTTTCAGCAGGTGACCATCAGCGGCTGGGATAACAACGCCGACGGTATCCGCAATCCCTCCCACTTCAAGGTGGAATACCGGGACGGGACCGGAAACTGGATCACCGCTTATGATTCGGATGAAGGCCGGGCTTCTCCAGAAGGAAATATTGTCCCCTTTACGCTATGCTACACCGTTCCCGGCGGGCAAAGCCTTTTGGCCGATGCGGTACGCATCAGCCTGACCCCGGACGCTTCTTCCGGCACCATGTTCTTAGATGAAATACAGGTGCTCCGTGAGGCGGTTTCCCTTTAAATCCAAAATACCCTTCCCGCAGCGGGAAGGGTATTTTTGTACACAGAATAGTAATAAATGGAAGAAAACAAAAATCCCCCAAAATGCCCAAATACCGCCTTTTTTGATGTATCTGCGGAAATTATTACCTTTGCTTTGGCAAAAGATTCGCGCTATAATAAATATAAACCCGCATCAAATGCGGCTGACGAAATTTTTATTTATCAGAATCTTAGGCGCTCCATTGAAACAGAAAACTGAATAAGGGTGGTCATCTTATGGATACGATTTGCAGTTGTACCCGAGTTAACAATCTTCACTACCGTTCTCCCCGAAACACCATCATTTATAACCTTGTCCGGGAGGGCGACGGCGAATATGGCATCGAATGCTACATAAAAGGGCAGACGGACACCGATTACTGCCTGTGCCGGGACATTTCTCATGACCGTGCCACAGCCGAGAAGATTTTTAAGCTGCTGAGCCGGAAAAAAGTTTATCCCGTCCACGTGAAGGACATTCTCGAAGACTTGTATACATATTGAAAAGAGGGCGGAAATTTCCGCCCTCTTTTTGTGTTTATTGTGCTCTGATTACCTGATTCAATTTCTGCTCCAGCGTGTCATAGTCGGGGTGGTCAGTGATTTCGGGCACATATTCCACATACCGTACCACATTGTCGTCGTCCACTAGGAAAATGGCCCTGGTCAGCAAAGAAAGTTCCTGAATAAGAGTTCCGGTAACTCGCCCAAAATCCCGGTCCCTATAGTCGGACAGCGTTGTGACAGCGTTGACCCCGTTTGCGCCGCACCACCTTGCCTGTGCGAAAGGAAGATCCAGGCTCACGGCGTAAAGTTTCACGTCCGGGTACTGGGTGGCTTTTTCATTGAAACGCTTGATCTCCAGATCGCAGACTCCCGTATCCAGCGACGGCACTACGGCAAAAATCCGGATGCCGCTCAAATCGCTTCCTTTCACCTCCTGCAAAGAGCTGTCGCAGACGGTGAAATCCGGCATTTTTTCCCCTTCTTTTAAGGATGTTCCCAACAGGGTTACAGCATTTTTTTGAAAGGTGATATTCATAATTTCGCTCCTTTTGCCTTTTCACCTATTATGTGCACAAATTTCGAATTTAAGCCGGATGAAATACCCCTCTGTCAAGTTTTTGTAAAATTTTTCGGGTTTTCCCACATGAATCCCGGTTTTGTGGTAATATATTGAGAAAGAAAACAATTCGTGAAATGTGGGGACATCCTATGAAACAAAAACTCCTGCCGACGGCGATAAAAGGCTTCGCCATCGGCAGTTCCATGCTGGTGCCGGGGGTAAGCGGCGGCACCATGGCCATGATGCTGGGGATTTACGGAGACCTGATTGACGCCATCAGCTCGCTGCGTCGGAATTGGAAACAGAACCTGAGATTTCTAGCGGTTTTCTGTCTGGGGGCCGGCCTCGGCATGCTGCTGCTGGCGAGGCCGCTTCTTTACCTGGTAGAAACCTTCCAAATGCCGATGATGTACTTTTTCATCGGGGCGGTGGCCGGCAGCATCCCTCTCATCTACCACCAGTCCCGTGTGACAAAGTTTTCGGTAAAAACGGTGGTGTACCCCTGCGTCGGGGTGGGGATCGTGGTGCTCATGGGTTTTATTCCCCAGAATCTGATCCCTCAAAGCAGCGATAAGGGCTGGCTTGGCATTCTGATGCTCCTGCTGGCGGGATTTGTGGCGGCCATCGCGCTGGTGCTGCCCGGTATCAGTGTTTCCTACATGCTTTTGATGATGGGGATGTATTCACGTACCATGGAAGCGTTAAGTAGGTTTCAGATTTCCTACTTGGTGCCTCTGGGGATTGGCCTCATCCTGGGGATTCTCGCCACCACAAAGTTACTCGACAAGCTGATGGCCCGGTTTCCACAGGGAACTTATCTTGTCATTTTAGGTTTCATCATTGGATCAGTGTTACAGGTATTTCCCGGCATCCCGGAAGGATGGGAGCTGCTGATTTGTCCCATCTTATTTGCCGCGGGATTTTGGGCGATGCATCAGCTTTCGCAGCTGGAAAAATAACGCACGGCACAGCAAAGGCCGAACCGTGCGTTACAACATATTTTTGAGCGGCTTGCCTAGGCGGTCAGTCTCCCCTGGCTGTCAAAGGTGTATGCTACGCTGCTAATGGTGTGAGTCCCGGTCTGCATAACGCCCTTCTGACTGAAATAGTACCAATCATCGCCGATTTTTTGCCAACCTCTGGCCATTTTTCCCTGATTGTCCAAATAGTACCACAGTCCGTCGATCTTTTTCCAGCCTTTTCTCATGGCTCCGTCCTGGCCCAAGTAATACCAACCGTCATCGATAAATTGCCAGTCAGTGAGCATCCTGCCGCTGTTGTCCATATAGTACCAGTATTGGTCAAAATACCAGCCCTTTTTCATCTGGCCGCTGCTGTCCAAATAATAATAGTGGCCGGCATCCTGGAGCCATCCTGAATCCTTGCTGCCGGAGCTGTTGTAATGATACCATTTTCCATTTTGGCAGATCCATTTGTTGTAATAGCCGGCGTTTGAGGTACCAGATGACGAACCCGTCCAAGAACTGGTGGAAGAACTTCCCGTCCCGCGATGGTAATGGTATGTCCCTGTTTTCCGATTGTAGTGGCCTCCATTTGCGTCCAGTCGTCCGGGATGGGCGAAGACCGCTGATGGAATGCTTAGCATAACACAAACAGCCAACAAAAAGCATCCTATTTTTTTCATCATAAAACCTCCTTTTTCTCTATATTAATATTTTTGATTTATTGAATCAATATTCAAAAACATATTATAAAAAGCACTACAAAATAGGACGATATGCATTGACAAAGTATAGAAACTTTGTTATATTGATAGTCATTCTATCTGAATACGAACTGAATACGAAAGGAAGTTTTACCATGCTTCGACCCATGACAGAACAGGACCGGGAGGTTTTTATTCGCCTAGCCGACGAGTTTTATCACTCTTCCGCCTGCCTGCATACCGTCCCGACAGAATATTTCCACAAAACGCTGGACGAAATCTTGGCGGACAGCCCCTATGCCAAGGGCTACATCTTCGAAAAAGACGGCAAAGTGGCCGGGTACGCTCTTTTGTCCTTTACCTATTCCAATGAGGCCGGCGGCCTTGCCTGCCTGCTGGAGGAGGCCTACGTCATTCCGGAATTTCAGGGGTGCGGCCTCGGGAAAGAGCTCTTTGCCTTCGTGGAAAAGGAATTTCCCGATGTACGGCGTTTCCGCTTGGAGGTGACCCACTGCAACGAACGGGCGATTTCGCTCTACCGCCGCCTGGGCTACGAAGAGCTGGATTATATCCAAATGATTAAGGACCGGTAATCCTAATTTTTTACAGGCTGATGCTTGTCGGCTGTCCAGCGAGAAATAGCTGGACAGCTGTTGTTTTTTTCTCGCTTTAGATTTTTCATTAGATTTTTCTTATATTTATTATTAAAGATATGAATTTACTTATGAACTTAAGAATGTTATAATTGGATTGTCACAAATTCCCTGCTGAAATTACTGTATAGGTAGCGGGATACGATGGAGACAATATAAACAGCTTGTCTCCGTTTTGGGAATGGATAACGGTTCTGCAGACAGTATTTTAACATCGCCATACCAGTGGTGATGGGGCTTAAACGATGCGGAACTTATGAAAGGATGGCTATCAATGGCGGTAAAAATCGCACCAAACATCAGAAAGGAATTAAAAGCGGCAGGTATTCTCTCTAATCGGGATATGGAGCATTTCTCCATCCGCGTCATCACCGGAAATGGCGTGCTGGACGCTCAGAAAATGGCAGTGCTCACCGAGGTGGCCCGCAGATACGGCGACGGCAGCATCGCCATGACCGCCCGTATGACGCTTGAGCTGGGGGGATTTCATTACGAGGATCTGGACGCCGCTCGTAAAATGATCGAGGAAGCCGGCATGGAAACCGGCGGCACCGGCAAAAAGGTCCGCCCCGTGGTGGCCTGCAAGGGCACCGTCTGCGTCTTTGGCCTCATCGACACCCAGGCGCTAGGCGCCGAGATTCACAAGCGCTTTTATGAGGGGTACCGGGACGTCACTCTGCCCCACAAGTTCAAAATCGCTGTAGGAGGCTGCCCCAATAACTGCGTCAAGCCCGACCTAAACGACGTGGGTATCATCGGCCAGCGCAAGCCCAAGCTTAATGAAGAAAAGTGCCACCAATGCAAAAAATGCGTCGTGGAGATGGAATGCCCCATGGGTGCGGCTGTCGTCGGTGAAAACGGCAGACCAGTATACAACGAAGAAATCTGCAACAACTGTGGGCGCTGCATCAGAAAATGTCCCTTTGGCGCCCCGGAAGAAACCATGTCCGGATACAAGGTGGTCATCGGCGGACGATGGGGAAAATCCATCCGCATCGGCTCGCCGCTCCATCAGATTTTCACCAAAGAGGAAGCTTTGGATATGGTCGAGAAGGCCATCCTGCTCTTCAAGGAGAAAGGACTCCCCGGCGAGCGGTTCAGCACCACCATCGAGCGGTTGGGGCTTGATAACGTGGAAAAAGAACTCATGGGCAACGAACTTTTGGAACGGAAAGCAGAAATTCTCGGGTAAATGGAAACCCGGTATCGAAAAAACAGGCTGAGACGGGAATGGTCTCAGCCTGTTTTTTATTTCAGCTACTCCAGCGCCTTCTGCAAATCTGCAAAATACCAGCACTGCTGTTTTTTAGAACGAATGCCTGTTACTTTTGATGGATGAATTCGAGGATTTCCCCGTCCGGCCCTTTGGCGAAGGCCACCCGGATGGGACAGGGAGGCTCAGAGGGGAGCACCATGTCCTGGGGTTCCATGTGGGAGGATGCCCCGGCTTTCAAAGCAGCTTCATAGGCCTCGTCCGGGCTGTCCACATGAAAGGCAAAGTGAATCCAGCGGGCATTTTGCTCCAGGGCATTCTCCCCATTGGCGAATATCTCCAGCACCGCGCCGTCGCCCATATCCACCATGACGATGCGGTCTTTGCCTTCGCCCCAGCTCCGCATCAGCTTGCCTCCCAAGCCGTCGATGTAAAACTTGAGGGAACGCTCCAGATCGGCAGAAACAAGCCCTGCGTGATGAAATCTGATTCCTGAGATTTTTGACATATTTTCCCATCCTTCCCAATTGGTTTCTGTCTTCATTTTAGTGCAGATGGAATAAAATTGCAAGGTTCATCCTTTCCTTTTTACGAAAAATTGGGAAAAATCACAGTCCTTTACCGGAATGGAGCTTTTTTCCAAAATCCCCTAGACCCTGTCCCCTATTTGTGATAGAATAGAAAAAGAGACGTAGTTTTCTAAATCTTTTGAGAAGGTGACTCATATGAAACTGATTAAATCCAAAAATTATGAAGAGATGTGCGCCAAGGTAGCCCGTATTTTCGCGGCCCAGATTACGCTGAAGCCCGATTCGGTACTGGGTCTCGCCACCGGCTCCACCCCCATCGGCATGTATCAGGAACTGGTACGCAAATACAACGAAGACCGTGTGGATTTCGGCAAAGTGCGTACCGTCAACCTGGACGAGTACATCGGCCTCTCTGGTGACAACGATCAAAGCTACCGGTATTTCATGAACCACAACTTGTTTGACCATGTTGACATCGATAAGTCTCAGACTTTCGTCCCCAATGGCTTGGCCGCTGACCCGGAAGCCGAGTGCGTTAATTACGAGAACATTGTCGACAGCATGGGCGGCGTGGATATCCAGCTTCTCGGCATCGGCAACAACGGCCACATCGGCTTTAACGAGCCTTGCGACGAATTCCCCGAGTGCACCCATGTGGTCGATCTGACCGAAAGCACCATTGAAGCCAACGCCCGCTTCTTCGCCTCCATGGACGATGTTCCGAAACAGGCCATTTCCATGGGCATCGGCACAATTATGAAAGCGAAGAAAATCATCCTGATGGCCAACGGAAAAGGCAAAGCACCTATCATTTATGACACCGTTTTCGGTCCTGTGACTCCTCAGGTTCCCGCTTCCATCCTCCGCTTCCACCCCGACGTGATGATTTTCGTCGATGAAGAAGCTTACAGCGAAATCGCAAAAAAATGCCCGGACTTTAAGCCCGAGACCCTTTAATCCACAGCACTGAAAAAGCCTGCGTTCGTTTAGGACGCAGGCTTTTTGTTATCCATTGAGCGTAAGGGGCTCCGGTTCTTCCGGAGGGGCACTGCTGAGAATCAAAAGATCCCCAATGAGCAGAGTTGTGCCGCCGCTGGGAATAATCACCTGGTTTCCCCGGCGGATGACAGCAATCATCCGGTGACTGGGAAAGGCGATGTCTTGAATATTTTGACCGGCCCAGGGGTGGTCTTTACCCACCTCCTCTTCGGTGAGAAGCACTGTTCCATCCTCCCGATAAGGAGCGCCTCCCAGGACGAGAACATCCTGAGACCGCACTTTAGTGGTGCCCTTGGGCAGAATCGTTCTGCCGTCCCGACGGATCATCAGCACCACCATATTCTGAGGCAGATGAATTTCCTTGAGGGTCATGCCGCACCACTGATGTTCGTCCTCCATGGGGATTTCAATGAGGCTCAGATCCCGGTCGTCCTGGTAGTCGTTGAAGGTCTTCATGACCGTCTCTTCGTTGTCCACCAGGTTAAGCTTTCTGGCAAATACCGGCAGCAGCGTTCCCTGCATCAAAACCGATAAAAGCGCCACACAGAATACGATGTGGAAAATGTCGGTTTTGGTGTAGGCGGGGCTCACCACCGCGTAGATAGCGAACACGATGGACGCTGCTCCCCTGAGTCCCGACCAGGCCACTAAAAGCTGCTGCTTAAAGGGAGTCCGGAAGGGTGTAAGAATAAGGAAAACCGCCGCCGGACGAGCCACAAAGGTCAAAAACAGGGCGATGAGAAGGGCAGGCAGAATAACCTGGGGAATCTGGGACGGGAAGGACAGTAGTCCGATGACGAAGAACAAAGCGATCTGCATCATCCAGGTAAGGCCGTCAAAAAAGTGGACCAGTTCTACCTTTTGGCGGATACGGCTGTTGCCCAACACGATACCGGTGATGTAAACGCTTAAGTAACCATTGCCGCCCAGCACCGACGGGAGGGCGTAAGCCGCCAAGGCGATGGCTACGACAAAAATGGCCTGGATGCCGCTGTTTTCAAAGTTCAGGCGCTTAAGCACCCAGACGGACAAAATCGCCACGCCGAAGCCAAAGAGCAGCCCAAAACCGATCTGGGCCAAGATCATCCAGACAAAGGCGCCGGTTTTTTGGGCCGACATCAGCGACAGAAAAATCATCGTCATCATATAGGCGGTGGGGTCGTTGCTCCCGCTTTCGATCTCTAAGAGAGAAGCCAAGTTGTGTTTTAAGTTGAGCTTTTTGGAGCGAAGGATGGAGAAAACCGATGCAGCGTCGGTGGAACCGATAACAGAGCCGATAAGCAGCCCTTCCAACAGAGAGGTTTTCAGCACCAGATGGCAGAAAAGCCCCGCCAGTACCGAGGTAATGACGACTCCCAACGTCGAGAGCAGCACCGACTGGACGGCGACAGGCTTTGCGATCTTCCAGTTGGTGCCGAAGCCGCCGTAAAACATGATGAAGATGAGGGCGACGGAACAGACCTGCTCCGCTAAATGGAAATCGCTGAATTCGATGCCGAAAATCCCGTCAGAACCCATGAGCATACCGAGGATGATGAACAGGGCCAGCACCGGGACGCCGATTTTGTTGGAAAATTTGTTAGAAATGATACAGGCGATAAGAATCAGGGCACAAACTAGGATGGCAAGGGACAAGTTTTTTCCTCCTTTCGGTTTTTATATCGTATGTCATTCCGCCTGGTTACAACGTTGGCTAAACAGGGGACGATGGATTTTGATGGCAAATTGATGTATAGAAAATATATTATTTATTATATCATATTCTTGTCGCAGCACACAACATATGGTAGAACTCTTTCCAAAAAGTTTATATTTCTCCTTACTATATGGGTATGAAAATGATGGCATATATATGAAGAAACCCGCCGCGTTTTTCCGCGACGGGGTCTCATCAATCAAACCGCACTTTGAGATAACCTTTAATAATCTCGACACATTTTTCAAAGCCAAGCTGTTCGCTGTTTAAGGATAGATCGTAGTTTTTGGCATTGTCCCAATCCTGGCCGGTGTAGTATTTATAGTAAGCGCTGCGGTGCTTGTCGGTGGAGGTTACAACTTTCTCTGCAGCCCGGCGCTCCATGGTGTACATATCCATAACAGTCTGGACACAGGACTCGAAAGGCGCGTAAACAAAGATGCGTGCCACGTTGTCCATCTCCTTGAGCACGTAGTCGGCGCAGCGGCCCACGATGACGCAGGAGTGGGTAGAAGCAAGCTCTTTAATGATCTTGGCCTGGTAATTAAACAGATTGTCGTTGGAGACAAACTCGTCGCTTTCCGGGGGGAACAGTTCCCCTTTATAAATGTGGGTGCCGGGCATAAAAAGGCTTTTCTTAATCTTCTCATCCGCCTGCCCGAACAGCCGCTCATGGATGCCGCTGTCGTCGGAAGCGAGGCGCAAAAGCTCCCGATCGTAGAAATGGATGCCCAAATCCTCCGCCAGCATCTTGCCGATGGTTTTTCCGCCGCTGCCGTAGCCGCGGGCGATGGTAATGACCGTATTCTGCATCAAAATCCTCCATCCTTTCTGGCTGTATCAGATAAAACCGCTGGGTTCATTCGCCCAAGTATGCTTTTTTGACTGAATCGTCGTTCATCAGGTCTTTGGCGTCGCCGCTCAAAACAATGTTGCCCGTCTCGAGGACGTAAGCTCTATCGGCGATGGAGAGAGCTTTTTTCGCGTTCTGCTCCACCAGCAACACGGTAGTGCCGCTTTCGCTGATTTCCCGGATGATGTCAAAAATCTCAGAAACGAAGATGGGCGAAAGGCCCATGGAGGGTTCGTCCATGAGGATGATCTTCGGATGGGACATGAGAGCTCTTCCCATGGCGAGCATCTGCTGTTCGCCGCCGCTCAAGGTGCCTGCCACCTGATTTTTCCGCTCCTCCAGACGGGGAAAACGTTTGTAGACCCGCGCGAAGGACTCCTGGATCTCCTGCTTGTTTTTCCGAGTGTAGGCTCCCAGTTTCAGGTTTTCATAAACGGTAAGCTGCTGGAAAATCCGGCGTCCTTCCGGCACGTGGGCCATCCCCAGGGAAACAATTTTGTGGGCAGGGGTCTTTAAAAGGTCCACCCCTTCAAAGACGATGCTCCCTGCCTTAGCGGGGACCAATCCTGTTATGGTGTGCAGGGTGGTAGTTTTTCCCGCGCCGTTTGCGCCGATCAGAGCGATAACCTCTCCGGCGTTGACCTCAAAGGAGATTCCCTTGATGGCCTGGATCATGCCGTAGTATACCTGTAAATCCTTTACTTCTAGCATTGCCATTAATTGTACCATTCCTTTCCGGAATTTATGCCAAAAGGCACAAATCGGGGTTCTCCCTCTTATTCTCCCAGATATGCGGTTATGACCTTCGGATCCTTGAGGGTCTCCTCGGTTTTGCCGTGGGCCAGCTCGGTGCCGAAGTTTAATACCGTAACTTCTTCGCAGATTCCGGTGACAAGGCGCATGTCATGCTCGATGAGCAAAATCGCGATGTCGAATTCATCCCGAACAAAGCGGATGGTTTCCATCAGCTCCGCCGTCTCGTTTGGGTTCATACCTGCCGCTGGCTCGTCTAAGAGCAAAAGCTTCGGGTTTGTCGCCAAAGCCCTTGCGATTTCCAGCTTCCGCTGCTTGCCGTAGGGCAAATTACAGGCTAAAAATGCCGCTTCCTTATCCAGGTCAAAAACCTTTAAAAGCTCCATCGCCTTCTCGTCCATGGCCTTTTCCTCTTTAAAATAGGAGGGGGAATGGAGGATGCCGGAAAGCAGGGAGTATTTTTTTTGGTTGTGGAGTCCCACTTTGACGTTGTCGAGCACCGTCATCTTGTTGAAGAGCCGGATATTCTGAAAGGTACGGGCGATGCCGGCTTTACTGATCTGCAAAGGGGTCTTGCCGGTCAGATTGACGCCATCTAAGGAAAATGCGCCTCTTGTGGGCTTATACACTCCAGTCAGAAGGTTAAAGACGGTGGTTTTGCCGGCGCCGTTGGGGCCGATGAGGCCATAGAGCTGCCCTTTCTCCACCGAGATGTTAAAATCGTCCACAGCCCGCAGACCGCCAAAGGAGATACCTAAGTTTTTTACTTCCAGTAAAGCCATATCTTATTCTCCTTTCTGGGCCAGAGGGCTCTTTTTGGAAAAACGGAGTTTTGAGAAGAGTTTTTCCTTAAATTCAGCCACTTTGGGCGAGCCGTTTAACAGCATCATGACGATGAGGACAATCGCATAGATGAGCATACGGTAATCGTCGGCGCCGCGGAGCACTTCCGGCAGCAAAGTGACGATGATAGCGGAAATGACCGAGCCCTTGATGCTGCCCATACCGCCCAAAACGACAATAACGAGAATCTCGATGGATTTGTTATAGTCGAAGGTAGCGGGCTGGAGGTAGCCCAGGTTTTGCCCGT
>CABUOE010000039.1 GCA_902493155.1 uncultured Eubacteriales bacterium | reverse complement strand
CGGATGCGGTAGTTTTAACACCGTACAAAGTCCCGTCCAGATAGGTGATCTCTCCCATGGCACTGGCTATTATGGTGCGTTCCAAAGTATCAGGGTTGAGTTTGATTGTTCCGCCCGCCTCGTTGCTGCTTAAGAGAAAATATCCGTTTCCGTAAGCTGCATCGTAAAGGGGGCTGGGATAAACCTTCTCTGTCCACGTTGTACCGTTATCGGAGGTGACGAAATAGTAATTTGCGGTGCAGACTAAAAATTTTCCGTCGCCAAAGACAACTTTGTTCTTGACATTCCCAGAGGAAACGGACGAAAGATTCTTAACGACATCCCAAGTGACCCCATCGGTAGATTTGACGATCTTATCAAGGGTGACGCCGATGTAGACGCCGTTTCCGTAAGCCATACTTTGGATGGTGGGGGGTTCCGGATAGGTAAAGGTGTTTCCGGCGCTGTCAAATACATGGATGATGTCGTCTCCATTTGCGCAGCAGCAAACATAGACAGAGCCATCGGCAGTAGCTACAGAAGTGGTTTCTTCATACAGGGTATCCGCTGTCAGGATATATGCTTTGTCATTTCTTTCACAACCGTCAATCATTTTGCCGTAAACCATTGAGATCCACTTAAAACTTGTAAAATCAACATCATCCACGCCTTTTTGAAATTCAAAGGTGTAAGTACCCATTCCCATAAAAAGCCGGTTTCCCACACTTCTTAGGGTACGGTTACTTCCCGTAGGAATTCCGCTCACAACGCCCTCCCATACATTGGAACTGTTCAGCCGGTAAAGATTGGCGTCGGTGGAATCCTGTTTTACCGTATACAGCGTATGATTGAGATAAGCGATTTCTCCCATGGTGGTGTAGTTCAGCCAGCTAAACTGCATGGTGGATAGATCCACCTGCGCAATACCGCTTCCTCCAGTGCAGGAGAGATAGAATTTTCCATCTCCATAAGCGGCATATGCCATACCACTGGGAGAACTAAATTCCGTCCAGGTAATGCCATTGTCAGAGGTGATGTAGAAATAGAATTCTCCGCAAACTAAGAATTTTCCATCTCCAAAGATAGCTCTAGTCAATTGATTACCGGAGGTTACTGCTGTGTTTGTCATTCTTGCCAAAGTCCAGTTTTCGCCGTCTGTAGACTTTAAGATGCGGTCGCCCGCCGCAGCGATAAACACACCGTTTCCATAGGCTACACTCTTAATGTTTTCATTCATGTTATACTTCCTTTCTTCATTTTTTGTACTGTCCGAGTGATTTTAACGTTCTTTCTTTAACCGATGCCTGGCCAGTTATATCAGTTTGATTGTAACTCAGCAATTTGAACCAAACGAACAGTCTGCCTATTTTTCAGAACAATTTCCGAACCGGTTTTAATTAAACGAAAATTTGTTCTGTACGTGAAGCATACCATAAAACCTACCTGACATTCCATGACATCTTTTTTGGGGGCTTGAAAACAATTTAACTGTATAAGGCAGTAAAAGCAACAAATAGGGAGTAGATATTAATCCACTCCCTATAAAAGTTTGATTCTTTTATCACCGTATAATTCAATGCAATAGATTCTCCAATTACCTGCCCAAAACGGTAACGTAGCTGTGAATTCCCATAGCACCACAGCTTGCTCAAAAATCTGTACAACCTTATTAGACGCAGGTTTCAAATCCTGCCCCTCAGACAGTCCAATTTAACAGCACGCATTTCAAATGCGACTCTTTGTAAAGGTACTAGCGTCAATCAGCATCCTTCGAAATGAGGGGTACTGATGAAAAACGTTACATGTACGTGGAAGTAGTAAAATCTAGTAGTCGCTCTTTTTTGAGCGGGTTGGAAGTTCTCCTTTTTAGGGCGTCTGAGATGTCCGATTTCTCTAACTCCGCTCTAACTTCAACTAATAATACCGACTGCGAAAATTTGCGCAGTGGAGAACGTTTTCTCTTTGCTTCGTCGTTGGTTCCACACGATAATGAGCGTATTAACATGCGGGGCACTTGATTTGAGGCTGAACCCGATTACTTAGGAAAAAGCAAAAGAAAATCAGATTAAATCTGGTGGAGCGGTTAGGCAGAAATCTGCACAACCGGTCAAAACCCGCGACGAACTCGCTAAACTTGCCGGGGTATCTCATGATACCACATCCATTTTATGTGGATGTCAAGTTTTGTAAGGTTCTTGCGGGGGTACTTATAACGTCTTCACGTGCGCGTAACCGTGTCCGAAAATGATAAAGAGGATAGACCCACACTCCATAGAGCCTGATAAAACCTGAAGCGTAAAGGGTATTCTGAAATGGAATCCCCCTTCTCTAAAATGTTAGTATTTGTTAGCACCTTCACGCGTACGCGCGTAACGGTGTCAGCAAATTCTTGCTGGATGGGGTAGAGTTTCATTACCTCATCAACCAAAAAGAGCAGGCCGCAAAGCCCGCTCCAATTGCTCTATGACATAAAGGGTGGGACATTTTGTCCCTCCGTGGAATCATCATGCTTTTCCACGATGTTTGCGTAATCTTTCCCCATGTGGAAGCCCTGAACAAAGGCCCCCTGTTCCGCCGTTTCTACCTGTCGAATGATAAGTTCTATAAGTACATCATTTTCCGGTTGGCTGAGCGGGAGCGGCTTTAAATAGTCGCTCAGTGCCCTAGCAGCCTTATAAAAATCCTCTGTGCGCTCCATTTGGATTTGCAAATCTTCTATGTCAGGGAATTCAATTACCTTATTCATTCGCCATCCTCCTATACAACATTACTTTGACATGATACTTTGTCCGAATATTTCAAATGACTTTCTAAAGTCGTCGATACTGTCCCTTACATCGTCTGTATAGCCTTGCAGATCATTGACATTATCCGCAAGGGAAACAAAGGCACAACGCCCGTCAGCATCGTTATAAAAGCCACAATTGCCTTGGTAACAACTTACATATCCGCGGCCGCCGATTGAAAATAGTGGACAAATCTTATTTTTTTCCATGAAAATACCTCCTTTTGGCGTTATTGAACCCACATGAGGGGATGATTTACACCGTCATATCAGCCTATTTTTGGCCTTGAGCGGGTGCAAAGCTGTCCTGAAAATTATATTTAGAATTTTGCGTGAGGTGTACGGGATGTACGGTCTTGCGTATGTCTGTAAAAACATTTTTCGTACCCCTAGCCGTTGCTTTTATGACGTGGTAGTCAAAACATCCTTGCCTAGAATTTTGAAACAGGTGCAAAGATTTGGAAATCAATAATATATCTGACAAAGTTTACCGCATTTTCCGGCTCTTCATTAACGCCATATTCTGCATCAAAAGTTGCCGGTGAAAGATACTGTAAACCGTCATCATCGACCAGCATCAGGCTAACAACTGGAATGTGTTCTATTTCTCCCTCGTCTGTCCGATATTCCGCATACATTCCAGACGGAGCGGGGATTATTTGAATGATTTTTTTACTCATCGTTTTACTCCTTTTTGTCACGTGTCTCGCTGTCACGCAGGTTTTTAACTTCGGTATATTTCTACACTCCCTATATTCTCCTATATATATTAATGAATACAATATATAATAAAAGAAGCGTGACAACGTTACAATCCTTAATAAATCCCTTTGTTATGGGCTTTCTTGCGTCACACATTTCTTGAAAAAAGCGTGTCACTTATGTGACATCGTGACATTTTTCCACGAAACAGCGCCCAGGTTTATTGTTAAAGTATGGATGACGGATAGATTCACTAGTTAGCCCCGTCTGTCTGATGACTTCATCGGAAAATTTACGGCGGCTCAGAATGTTGCGATGCCCGTTCCTTCTGCACCAATAATCATACTCAACATAAACTTCTTGCGTTGGTTGACCGGATACATTTCCATATTCATCTAAAAATTCCATGACCGGATTATTTTCCCGCTCATATTCTTCTTGGGCCTCTATGACACATTTGGGCCTTATAAAGTCGCCGCGTTCCAATAACCGTTTTAAGGCTTGTACCGCTAAAACTGTTAAATATTCCATCTCTTCTTTTGTCCACTGACGGTCTTTTAAATTGACATTGCGGCTTTCCAGCTTGGAAAAATCCTGATTCAATGGTATCAAGAGTATACGTCCAAAAAACGCCTTTGATTTATCGCTGACAGGCGGGAGGCCATTCATGGCAAAAAATAGCTTGGCATATGGTTTAAATGGAAACGGGTCTTGTCCTTTCTTTTCTGCCACAATTCTTTCGCCGGTTACTGCTTTCTTGAAGATAGAGCTATCCGGCAAATAGGAGCTTGGAATATCATCTCCAATGTTAGCGGCCTTTCCATAGATTTCCACCAGACGAAATCGTTCAGAAAGGTCTTGCAGAGAAAGAAAGCTGGCGTTATTTTTGCCTAATAGCTGAGTAATCATGTTGAGTAGGGTTGACTTTCCATTGTTTCCGCTTCTTCCATAAAGCATGACAGCACCGCGAAAAGAATTGAGAAGATAAAAGCAGTTCCCAATAGCTTCATAGATTAATTCGATAACCTCGCTGTCATACGCCGCTATTTGGGAAATGGTTTCGGTCACAAGAGGCCGCACAGGCGCGTCCGGGTTATAATCGTATGGAAACCGATTCAAAAATACATACTCAGGGCTGTAATCCAGAAAGGTATCTGTATCCACGTTGTAAATTCTGGTTGCGAATGGGATGAGATTGGGCGGTGCTAATTCTTTGACGGGTGTAGATAGACTGGCATTCATATATTTAAATACCTCACGCCGTCTTGCGTCTGTAATGTCGGGTAATAATTCAATCATTTTTCCATGTAGGATTTCTTCCCCAGCTTTATAAACCCCATTGTGATAAACATGTAATGTCCCGTTGATCTTGCAAACCGAACAATGTTGGGTAAGATAATCCCCCATAATGTTATGCATAAACTTCTTTTCGTGGAAAAAACAAGGGAGCTGTTCCGGTTCCATTGCCTTGTCAGATACAGAGTATCTCGGCGTCTCCCCGGCCAACCGTTCAATAGCTTTAACGGCCCCTTGTTTTCCCATATGATTCAATAAATCGCTGGCGTCTCCATGCTTTGGCAGTTCTGGCCATATTTTTGTTAAATCCAAAACCTTTACGCTCCGGGCTGCCTCGATAAGTTCAGAGGCCGCTTTTTGTGCAAACCCTATTCCGGCCTCGTCATTGTCTTGGATGATTACCACGTCTAAGCCCCTCAGTGATTCCGTATATTGCGGATACCATTTACTACCCGCTCCATCTGGCGGCGATACAGCGGATCTCTGGACACTGATAAGGGCATCTGCATCCTTTTCCCCTTCCACAAGATAAACGGGGCTTTGTAGCTGCCCCCACCCGGTCATATAAAGGGATGGTGAAATTCCTTTTCGGTTATACTCCCAACCTCCGTTTTTGCCTTTGTGCCGCCATTGAAAAGACTTATTAGAATACCGCAGTTTTTCTGATGTCTTTCCGTTCTGGTCTATGTATTTGTAGGTCGCAACGATTGTCTTAGACGTTGGTACTGCTTTATCTACGAACAAATCTTTTATTGAAAGGCCCATGGCCTCAGTAATATCTTTAGCCGTGCATCCGGCATGGCAATTGAGAAGGATTTTCCCATCGCCTGCCACTGACACCGAAAGGCTTTGATGCTTGTCCTCATGAGCAGGGCAACGGGCATAGCGTTGGTTCCCGCCTCCTTTCACACCTTCTAAATGAGAAAGAAATTCATCAAATGTCATAAGCCACGCCCCCTATCTATCCGCAATAGGCCGAATCACCCTAATTTGCGGAGCGGGTTCTTTCATTGCTTCCGGCGCTTCCAGATACTTATCCAGTGCATCGATATTGATGAGGTACTTTTTCCCGCTCATAACGGACGGTATGACGTGGTTAATAACCATCTGCCGCAAAGCGTACTTTGTAATGGCGGTATCCGGGTCTTGCTGTTTGATGTAATGATAGGTTTCGTCAATGGTTCGCATTCTCTGCATTTTTTCTCCCTTCCTGCTTTGCTTTCCACGCCGTAAATGGTATAATAGACGCGGAAACACTTTGTCGTGTGGTTATGGTGAAGTTTTCCGTTTGGCGGTTCTGCTCTTGCCGGGGCAGACCGCTTATTTTTTTGCTGACAGCTCGGAGATGATAGCGCGGATTTTGGTTTTTTCTTCCACGGATAATTCCTTGCGGAGTTTGCGGCTGAAAGTACTATCCACCATGCCTAGTTGCTCGGCAATCTGCCACAAATTTACTTTTGCGGTTTTGGCTTCCTGTCTGATGTCTAAGTTTTTCATTTTTTCGTCCTCCTTAAAAAATTGTTGTTGACTACTCGCTTGGTATACTGTACAATAATTATAGCAAACAAGAAGAGCAATGTAAATAGTGCGAGGATATTTGATTTATATGTATACAATTAGAGGAAAGGGGTATATAAAATGAATAGAAATGTAGTTGATGTGAGGTTTCCCGTATTTATGGAACGTTTTAATAGCTTGATGGGCGATATGACACAGGCAGAATTTGCAAAAAAGCTTGGTATGTCCAGAGCAACTGTAGGCTTTTACTGTGCGGGCAGCCGCATTCCTGATGCTTTAGGTGTGGCTAAAATTGCAAAGATATGTGGGGTGACTTCTGATTGGTTGCTTGGCTTAAGTGATAATGATACCGTGGAAAATACATCGATTGCGGAACATACTGGGCTTTCTGATAGAGCTATTGGAACCTTAAAAATATGTAAAATGTTATCTTTGCCCGACTATTTTAGAAGAGAGACAATTTCCCTTAGTGCCGCTATTTCATTTTTCTTATCGCAAGAAAAAGTGGTAGATTTCTTTTTAGATCTCTCAAAACTTATGAATTTTCTTGTAGGGTTACATGGCGTGCAAAATGATCCCCCGGTTACCTATGATAAATATAGTGAAGCCCACAACACGTTGTTAAGATATGGATATGCGGCGATAAGCAACACAGAGTATATAAACGTGGCAAAATTTAACGTTCAGGAGTCCTTAAATGTATTGTTAGAAGAAATAGAAGATAAGCTATATTGGAAGGTCGAAAACAATGGCCAACATCACGAAAAGGACGACTAAAACAGGTAGCTCTTACCTCATCCGTGTTTTTGTCGATCAAAACAGCACCGGCAAACAAAAGATGAAGTCTATGACGTGGAAACCCGCTCCGGGTATGACGGAAAAACAGATTCAAAAGGAACTTACCAGACAGGCCACAATGTTTGAAGAAAAGGTTAAAAACGGGGAATATGCAAACAGTCAAATAAAGCTGGAAGATTTTTGCCAGGAATATTTGAAACTCACAAAGCCGGTGTTATCGCCTACCACGTGGAGAAGCTATAGCCGCGTGATTGACTCCAAAATAATACCCGCTCTGGGGCATATGAAGTTATCCTCCATAAAACCCTTGCATGTGCAGCGGTTTGTCCAGATGCTGCAAGAGCCAATTAAGCAGGACAGGCAAGGGAGGTATATTGCAGGTAAGGGAGACAATGAAAGTAGCTATTTAAGTGCTTCCACTGTCCGGCGCTCTTTTGCGGTATTACAATCCGTGTTAGGAAGGGCTTGTAAGCTGGGATTGATACCCACAAATCCCGCTATGTCTGATAAGGTTGATTTGCCGTCCGCTCATACTCCCGATGTAGAAATATTCACCCCGGAAGAAGCGGAACAGTTATTAGAGTGTCTCCAAACAGAGCCGCTAAAGTATCAATTGCTTATCCACCTTGCAATCGTTACCGGCTGCCGCCGCGGCGAACTTATGGCCCTGAAATGGGATGATATAGACACGGAAAAACAATGTATCCACATTCGGCACAGCAATTACAAAATGAAGGGTGAGCAGGTCGAGACAAAAGCCCCCAAAAGCCGCACAAGTAATAGGGTGGTGGCAATCCCTCAATACATTGTGGACATGTTAAAAGACTACCGCTCGGAGCAGAGAAAAGCACAATTTGAGATTGGCGATAAATGGGTCGGTCAAGGCTGGATTTTTACAAAATGGGATGGTTCTGCAATGAACCCGGACACTCCTTCTACTTGGTTTCCCAAATTCTTAAAGCGGAACGACTTGCCCCCTAGAAAATTCCACGCCTTGCGCCATACGTCTGCCACTCTGCTATTAGATAAAGGAATCAATATCAAGGCAGTATCTTCCCGGCTGGGTCATGCTCAACTGTCAACCACAAACATCTATTTGCATGGACTTCAATCGGCAGATCAGAAATCAGCGGAATTGCTGGGCGAAATGTTTCAGCCAAAGGGCGTAAAGAATAAGATAGGATAAAAAGAGCGGGTACCTTACGGGCGGTAGGGTACCCTGTTTTTGTTCAAGAAAATGTTCAAGAAATGTTCAAGTAGATTACTGAAAATGACGTAAAAAGAAGGAATGATACAAAAAGCAATGTTTAAAAAATCCTATAATACCGGGGCTTATTGAACACTATAAATAATTAAAAAAGGTAACTTTAGTGATTCGTAATGCGCAGGTCATCGGTTCGAGTCCGATTACCAGCTCCATAAAGAACTCCCATGAACTTTGGGTTCATGGGAGTTCTTTATTTTTACGTAATTCTATGAAACTTTAACATGCTTAGGAATTGTTTAAGTACCACAATTCTATGTGATGTCCCTGCCTCATTCTTTCGTCGAAAAAGTTATCTTGATATCTACCGGTTTGTCAACAACGAATATGAGATACAGTTCTATGAGGGCAATGCGGATAAAGAGGTTTATATATGCCCCAGTTATCAAAGTTCCTATGGATATTTACAGCCTATCAGCAGCGGACATATGAGAGAAGCGGCAAACCCTGTTAACGGTTAGCCGCTAGTAGCGGAACCGATACCTCGGATCCAAACAATCTCTGTATCAGTCTCTGATAGCGTATTCATTGCCTTGGCAGACAAAATTTTCAACTTAACAGATGGAGAATTCTGCTTTATATTATTATTCTATGATTCATTTTGAAAACATTTTCCGGTAGGCCATGGGTGATACAGTGGTAGCTTTTTTAAATGCCTTGGAAAAATGGGCGACACTGCTAAAACTGAGAGAGTTAGCTATTTCGGTAATGGGCATTTTGCTTTTAGAAAGTAGCATCTTTGATTTGTCTATTTTTCGTTTTGAAATATAGGTCGAAATTGAGCAACCCATCTTTTCTTTGAAAATTCTGAAAAGATAGGAATGTTCCACTCCTACATGCTGTGCGACATCTTGGACAGTCAGCCGATAAAAGCAATTGTTTTCAATATACTCTACGGCATTTTTGATATATTCTTCTTTCGCCTTCGATTTTTCAATTTTGGGAGCAGCGATACAGGATAAAAATAAGTAAAGATAGCCGATCATCGCGTATTCTTTATAACCGGAAGAACGGGAAGAACGATACAAATTTTCCAGATATTCTTTGACTTTCTCATCTTTGTCATAGGTGAATATGGGGTTTGCTTCGCTCAAATTTGCCTTTTCCAGCATCTTTTTGGCCTCAATCCCGTTAAAACCAACCCAGTAATATTCCCAAGGATCGTCAGCATCCGAACAGTAAGAGGCGGAGTGACCAGGAGGAATGAGAAAACCTTGACCTTTCTGAACAGGGTAAATTTTTTGTTGGAAGATGAATTGCCCTTTCCCTTTTACGACGTAATGGATCAGAAAATGATCCCATACGGCTGGGCCGAATGAGTACAATTTGTTTGCCGACTGCCATCCGCATTGATAGACGGTTGCCACGGTGCTTGGTTTGTCGTGGATGCAGCAGGCATATCCCACGCAATTTTTTCCTAAAAATATTCCCATACAGCCATTTTCCCTTCTTTATTTTTTGCCTATATCTTTTCAATACTAGTTTACCATAAAATAACGCCGATTTCCAGTAAAGCAATAATTATATAAAAATATCGCGCAATTTTAACTAGATATTTTTCCAAAATAGTATCATAATTTAGATAATCTACAGGAAAATAGCAAACAGAAAGAGACAAAAGCAAATGTAGTTCATTTATGGTTGACTATTTTTACAACCGAGTTTTTAAATGAAGTAAGAGGGAGATTGGTATGAAAAAGGCATCTTACAAAAAGAAATTTGTTTCTCTGATGTGTTGCATGCTGGCTACAGCGATAACGCTGAGTAGCGGATTAATGTCTGCCATGGGAGAAATCACCAAAGTCGGTGCCAGCGATGTGGTAAACTATGCGCTGGGCAAACCGTATACTTCGTCTTTGCCAGATGACTGGTATCATTCCTACAATGACCCCAATCTGACAAAATTCACCGACGGTGTGTATGCGACCGATTTTGACAGCGATACAGTAGGGTTTTACGCAGGAGAGGAAGAAGGACCTGCTGTATTTGTTGTCGATTTGGGTGAACAGAACTATCCTATCACAAAAGTGGTAGTTGACGGTTTCGTCTGGAAGTCGTCAGGTATCGGCACTTGCGCCGTGCAGGTGGACTATCAGACAGCGGGCTCCGACACCTGGGTCAATGCAGCGACTTTGCCTGCAGCTTCTCCTATCGAGGATCGGACGATGTATGAAATGACCGCTAATGTTTCCTTCGACGCGGCCAAGGTGCGTTTTACCGTATCAGGTACCCATACTTGGACCTTCTTGGACGAGCTGGAGATATGGGGGCCAGAGGCCGATTATCTAGCGGCTTCTCCATCCATCGACAGAGACCTGCCCCGTGATCTGGTTGTCCCCACCGGGAAGGATGTTGAATTATCTATCGACGCGAAAAGCGTAGACGGCGGCCAGCTGACCTATCAATGGTTTAAGGACGATGCTCCTCTGAACGAGGAAGTTTCTCCTTCCCTGTCTATTCCCGGAGCGACCGGAGCTGATACAGGTCGGTATTATGTCAAAGTGACCAACAACAAGGGCGATAACCACGCCAGCGTTAAGTCCCAAGCCTGTAATGTCACTGTCATGGATTATGAGGGGAACAATCTGCTGTTCGGCCTTTCTTACGGGACGACTTTGACAGGAAATCCCTGGCACAGCAGTTATCCGGACACCGAGCACAAAAGGCTTACCGATGGTGAGTTCGCAGAAACCTGGAGAGACGCTGAGGCGGTGGGTATCTATTCCAATGGCGCCAACCAGTATTTTGAAATGACCTTTGATATGGGTCTGAACACTCAGTTTAAACAGGTTGATGTAGGTGTTCTGTTATCACCGGATGCCGGTATTGGTATGCCTGCTGAATTAACCATCCAAACTCGAAAAGAGAAAGAGGATTTCTGGTGCACCATCTATAAAGGTGCTCCTGCTGGCGAGGGAGATAAGGCCAAGCTGGTTTTTGCCACCGAAGACGAGACTCTGACCGCAAAAGAAATTCGGTTCTGCTTTGAGGGTGGAAATACCTGGATGTTCCTAGATGAACTGGAAGTTTTCGCAGAGCGCAATGAGGAGACTGTGAGTTATTCACTCGTTGAAGTCCCGCCTCCAGACGACAGTAACAATATCGCCAAAGGGCGGCCCTATCGGACTACCCGCCCGTCGGATGCCGCTTATCCTGACGAGGGAAAAGCTTCCCTGACAGACGGAGTGAAAGGTCGTTTAAATTATCAGGATGCCGCATGGGCTGGTTGGAATCCGCCAACCGAGGCCAGTGTACAGGAAATCATTATTGACTTGGGAGAATCCCAGCTGTTTCAGGAAGTAGCACTGAATACACTGCAGTATGCGGGAGTAGGTATTCAACATCCCACCAACATCAGTATCTACACTTCCGACGACCAGAAGACTTGGACGCCTGTTGATGCGGGTGCGCCCACCATGGAATTGGTTTTGGATCTCGGTTCCAAACAGAGCTTTGAGAGGATTAAGACGGGATTTTTACAAGCTCAGGAAGCAATCGATTCTGAAAGTTATATCTTCAATTATTGCTATCAGGCCCCAGAACAGATGAAGGGGCGTTATGTTAAAGTCAGCTTTACTCATAATGTATGGCTGTTTGTTGACGAGATCGAGGTGTTCCAAGTAGCGGAAACTCAGCGTCCTGTCGCAGCCCGCATGCAGGCGGCCGAGGAAGAATCGGCAGCTGCCGTTGCCGACGACAACAATCTGGCGTATGGCGCTTCCTATGAGACGCAGTGGCCTTCTAACGTGATCCGCCCGGATCAAAACGGCAAACTGACGGACGGACGAAGGGCAAGCGACAGTTATTTAGCAGAAGAATGGGTAGGCTATACCGCCGCGGATGGCATTGGCGCTTATCTGTATGAGGATAAAGTTTCGGCAACGCTCCCCAGCTCTGTCAGTATCTTCTGCTCCGATGATAAGATCAATTGGCGCTTTTTAGAGAATGTGAATATAAAAGGTGACTTTGCACAGGGCGCCGAGCGGCTGGATTACATACTGGATGAGGCGGTTTCCGCCCGATACATTAAATTCGTGTATTACGGGTTGACAGACGGCCTTTATATGGACGAAATCGAGGTATTAAAGGTCAATGACCATCAGGCAGACAACCCGGATAACACTTCTTTGATGAATTTGGTAGAAAATTATAAGTATACCATATCCCGTGCAGGACTGGAAGGCGACAGCGTGAGCGCTTTGACCGATACGCTGCGCGGAGAAGGCAACTGGGTCGGATTTCAGTATAATGCAAGCTCTACGGCTGACAATCATGTGGCAATCAATTTTGATTTGACCGGCATGAGTTCTGTTTCTCAAATTATAATGGGTATGAAGCGCGACAGCGCGCTGCCCAAAAACCTGGTCATAAAGGTTTCTCCAAATAATTCCACATGGTACACCCTCAAGAATTTTGGCTCCGGCACTCCTTCCGGCGATGTGATTTGGGACGGGACTATTGACGAATTCAGTTCTTCCATCGACAATGCCGATATGGCCTATACTCGCTATATCACCATCGAATTCGATTTGGCTGCGGGCAATACCGTCTGGCTCGACGAGATAGAAATCCTCGGAAAACGTGGCCAGACAAGTACAGCAGGACTTCCCATGGCTCCCCGCGGAGAGCATTACAACGTTGCCTTGAACAAATCCTATACTGTTTCTCCTGCTGAGGATTCCAACATTGTTCCGGATCCCGATGGCCGCAAGCTCACCGATGGTATCCGTGCGGCGTCCAAAAGCGCGGAAGACCCGGCCTGGAGAGGCTTCCTGTACTGGTATCTTCCCGGCGGAGACGAGGGAAAAGCATATCATCTCAAGACTGTGGTGGTCGACCTGGAGGAGGTTAAGTCCGTCACCAGCGTTCAAACCACCTGCTTAACCAGCACTCTGCATGGCCAGGGATATACAAACCAGCCCTGGGCGCTTTGGACATACGCTTCAATGGATGGCAAGACCTGGTTCCCGTTGTCGTCTAGAATAAACAACGATGTTTGGGGTTTTGGACCCAATGGAAGCGGCTTGGTATCTTACGGCTGGAGGGCCCCCGGAGATAACGTTGTTGAATCTACCGACCTTGTCCCCGAAGCGGAAACTGTAGCTGCCAGATACATACGCGTCGACTATGAACCTGTAAACTGGTGTCTAGTGGATGAAATTGAAGTAATGGGCTACGACGGGATTAGGGAAGGCGCTGTAATGGCCAACGGCACTCGTGTTTTAGATAATCCGACCAGAGAAGGAGGAGATTATCTGAAACCGGGCGAGCAAACCGACGGCATTCACGATATGGTCCTGCTCTACAACAGCGGCGACTACGGACTGGATGGAGAAACAGGGTACCGATACGGCGACTGGACGCCTGAAAAGCTCAAACCGCACCTCACTTATATCAATTCCGAAGGAAAAGCAGTAGACAAAATGTTCGATGCCGTTTTGTTCCTGGCAGTTAGTTCGGTATACGGCAACTGGTTTGCCGATGTCGACTGGGATCCTAATAAGACGTCGGCCAGTTTAAAGGACTGGGAATGGTATATCAATGATAAACTGTTCAAGCCGGACGGAGACTTAGAACATTTGAACCAGGCGGCGCAGATCGCTTCCCTCGACCTGAACGATCCTGACTACAAAGTCAAGCTGGTGCTTATGATTCCCGGTATCTCCTGGTCGAAGACCAATTTCGGTACGCTCAACGGCAGACAGTTGAATATGAAGGTCAAAGAGGACAGGGATTACCTCATCGATTGGTATATTGACACAGTCTGTGAGAAATTCGAGGCAGGCAATTACGATTACATCGACTTCTCAGGTTTTTACTGGTTTGACGAAAGTATCGCTTATTCTCCCGACGCTGCGGTATACGCAGGTACAAAAGTACACGAACGGGATATGCACTTTTTCTGGATCCCCTATTTTGGCACCACCGGCGGCCATTGGGACGAAGCTTTTGGCATCGATGCAACAGCTATCCAGCCCAACCACTATTTTGGCGAGGGCTATCTCAAAAATGATAAAGGCTATATCGGAAATGACAGGGTCAAAAATACCGCCCGCCTTGCCAGCTACGGGCAGGTAGGCATTGAAATGGAAGTGGACGGAGGCGCTGCCAGAACGGTGGAAAATGCCAACAAGTTTATTGACTACCTAAATGGCAGCATCGATTATGGTTTCGGCGGACCCGACGTATATCGCAACTGGTACGTCGGCGGATATGGCGGCCTTGCAAGCTTTGCAATTTCCGATAAAGCGGAAGCCAGAAATATCTACGATTCCTGCTATCAGCTCATGAAAGGCACTTTAACTGAAAAGATTCCCTATGTCACAGAATTTCATGATGCGACTCCCGTTGATCATATAGCTCCTGGCGGTTCTTCCGGCGGTGGTTCTATAGGCGGCGGCTCTGGTTCCGGCGGTGGCGGAAGCGTTACCCCGAAACCCGACGATAAACCGGATCCCGAGACTCCTCCCACCGGTGACGAGAAATACACCTGGGAAGAGACAGAGGACGGCTACAAGCTGAAAGACGCGGACGGCGAGTACATTACCGGCTGGGCAAAAGTATCCGGCAAGTGGTACTACCTCAATGCAGACGGAATTCGGACTACCGGTTGGCAGAAAGTAGATAACAAATGGTACTATCTGAAATCCGACGGCGTAATGGCGACAGGCTGGCTCAAACTGGGCAACACCTGGTACTATCTGAACGCAGGCGGCGT
>CABUOE010000038.1 GCA_902493155.1 uncultured Eubacteriales bacterium | reverse complement strand
CTGTAACTGCACAGACGTTGGAAGTCGCTGTAGCCGTCGCGCCGTTTTTGGTGTTAGTCACTACCACTTTGTAGCTTCCTTCATCGGATTTCTTAGCAGAATCGATGGTATAGGAAGCCTTTGTGGCATTGGAAATCGCCTGATTATCCTTATACCACTGGTAGGTAAGGGGTCCGCCGTCGGTAACTGTCGCAGCAACCGACAGGCTGAGGGATTCGCCTTCCTTTACGGTCTGGGCTGTCCCTAAGTTCGTGGTAAACGCCGGGGTGGCCGGAGGTGTGACCACGGTAGATTCTACTGTAACTGCACAGACGTTGGAAGTCGCTGTAGCCGTCGCGCCGTTTTTGGTGTTGGTCACTACCACTTTGTAGCTTCCTTCATCGGATTTCTTAGCAGAATCGATGGTATAGGAAGCCTTTGTGGCACCGGAAATCTCCTGATCGTCCTTGTACCATTGGTAGCTGAGGGTTCCGCTGTCGGTAACTGTCGCAGCAACCGACAGGCTGAGGGATTCGCCATCTTTTACCGACTGTGCGGTTTCCAGATTGGTAGTGAAGGCAGGGGTCTGGACAGCATAAATTGGTATAGTCAAGGTGCCGTCGGGAGTCGAGCCATCACCGTCCCGAAAAACTTCAATTTCGTCCAGGAACAGCCATGCAGATCCCAGTACGAGGGTGAAGCGGATGTCGGTTGCCGAAATGCTCTTTCCCTGCTCCGTGGTAAAAATAAATCGTTTGTTTACGCCGAGGGAACCGGCAGTGGGGGAGTCGCAGATTACATGCCAATCATCTTCAGCGCTGTTTTTGATTTCAATTTTGATATTGGACGGTAACAAAATACCATTGGCATTGGGAGACAATGCCCCAATATTGATCTGGCGGAATGTTTTGGGTACATCGCCCAGCTGGAAGGTAATGTCTACGGGTTGAATGGGATTGCGTTTATTATAACCTACGCTGTTGGCATCACTCCAACTGTCGGCATAAAGGCCATCGGTCAATTTGGTTCTCTCCACGTCGGGATGGTCGTCGTTAAAATCGCCAAGACCGGCATTTGCGCCGCCGTCTCTCAGAGAGGTAGTATATTTTAAACCTTTTATGATATTATTGCCATCGCTTACTTCCACTGTACAAACCGTGCTGAACGCAGTAGTAGACGTATCGCCCACTGTGTTGGTAACAATGACCTTGTAGTTTCCCGCATCGGATTCTGCAATGGAATCAACGGTGTAGGAAGATTCAGTAGCGCCCTCGATAGCCTCATTATCCTTGTACCACTGGTAGCTGAGGGTTCCGCCGCCGATGGGTTCTGCCTCAATAGAAAGGGTGAGAGAGGCTCCGATGATGCCAAGGGCGGTAGAGGGCAGATCAGTGATGATAATTTTGCCAATCTCCTCCTGTAGGGCCATAATCGCTTTGGTATAGTCACCAGGCATAGAAGTGGCAGAATTATAAATGCTTTTTCCGTAAGCAGCTAAAGACGAAAGGCCGGAGGATTCCGCCATAGAAATCAGTGATTGAAGCTTTTCACGCTTTTCAGCCACGAGATTGTGAGAAGTCTCGGGACGCTTCACCACCAGCAAACTGTTGGCCACGCTCCTAGCGCTGGAAAGGACTTCTTCCAGCGTACCGGAAGTATTTTCAATAGTCATCTGGGTGGAGCCGCCGCCGTCAAGATTAATTCCAGTGACACAACCCTGGGAAACGAGCAGATCGGCAAGCTCATAAAGGGTCATGCCGGGGTAAGTGGAGGTACGGCCGTCAGATACGAGGATAAGAAGCGTACCGTCTTCCTTAACGCCTATAACTGTTCTCTGTGCCCGCGCTTTGCTGAAAGAATCGCCCAGAGGGAAGGAAGCAGTCACATTCCTGCCATTCTCGACTAGGTGGTAGCCATAGGTAACGAGAGCACCGTTGCAGTTTTCCATAGCTTCTTTAGCCGCGGCTATGGTTTCCGTGCAAGTAATATGCGCTTTGTCACCGATCTTGAGCGCGCGGAGTTCGGAAGCCCATTGACTCTTGTCTGATGCGTAAAGCCCAAACTGGTCGTATCCAACGTCGTTTCCGGAAGATACGTTGGGTCGTATCTCGCACACCTCTCCCACAAGGGTGCCGCCCACCACAAGCTCGGTGTCATCCACTTTATTGAATACGATCTCCACACCGGCATCCTTGGTGTCGGTAGCGGTGCCGCAGCTGGTATCCCAATAGTAGATTCCTGTGGTGGTCTTACCTGATACGGGATTAATATTGATATTCTCCAAGGCGTCGCGTTTAACTTCTCCGTTGAGCTTCAGCTCATATGCCACACGGGAATATACTAAATCACTCTTGCCGTCACTGTCGAAAGTCAGCATCCAGGTCGGACCGTAATTATTGCAGCCCTGGAACACTTTTCCATCCGAAATGTTTACGCCGCCGTAGGTGCTGCCGCTGATATCCCCGCCGGACAGGACGAAAAATGATGCGTTTACGCCTGCTTTGACGTCGTAACCGTGTTTGCTTTCAGCATTTTCAGCTGCTCGGATGGTTCTGCTGCCGTAACCGCTGTACTGGGAATACACCATAGGCATATAATCGCTGGTTGTGGGATTGAAGGTTATAGTCTTCACACCGTGGTTATTGCCGTCTGTACCGGTAATAACCGATGTCGAATACTCAAGGCCGCTACCTTCACCATCGATTGCCTCATTTTGAGAACTTGTCACCGTGCCGATGCCTACCGACTGTCCGTTTTCAAAAGCAGACACAGACAGCGCACTTGAGCTCGTAGCAAATAAAACGGTCATTGCTGTCGCTACAGACAAAATTTTTATTTTTCGATTCCACATTTTTTGAGATCCCCCTCACTTTATTTAATATATCTGTTTTCATTTTATACAAAAATTTCGCTTTTGACAACAGCTTATTTAAACATTTTGCAAAAATAGTTTGTTACACAAAAATCTACCATATCTTTCGTATAATAACACTAATCAGATTGATAAACAAAAACCATTGACTGTTTATCGATGGTTTTCTCATTTAAGTTGAATAAAAAGCTAGTTTTCAGCACATGAATTCTGAAGTAGGAGCCCAAATTCAAATAGTTTGTCTCCTGTTATTTTCCGTATCACATCAAATTGAGGCATACGTATAAAAAAGAAGTCGATTGTTATAAAGCAATCGACTTCTTTTTACAAATGGTGCCGGTGGTGGGACTTGAACCCACACGCCATTGCTAGCAACGGATTTTGAGTCCGTCTCGTCTGCCAGTTCCAACACACCGGCAAGTAAGTGGTCTCATGGAGACTTTGATATTATACCGCATCCTGCAGAAAAAATCAACCCCTTTTTTTAATTTTTAGAGATGTACAGGAAGAGTTATTGAAAGAAGGCCAACTTTATGTTAAAATAAAGGCTGTCAATCCTAGTATTAAAGGAGCAGCTATGGATTTTTTCTATACCATGGAAAAACTGAGCGATACCCTGTCTATCTGTGTGACACCGGATCATAAATTCGGAACCGATGCCTTTTTACTGGCGGATTTTGCCCGCGCCCGGTGCCGGGATAAAATTGTGGATTTGGGGACAGGCTGTGGTATTATTCCACTCGTACTATACAAAAAGTTTTCTCCAAATATTATATACGGATTGGATATACAGCCCAAAGCCATCCGCCAGTTTCAGCACACCGTTTCCTTTTGCCATTTGGAAGGAAAAGTCATACCGCTGGAAGGGGATTTAAAGGAAGTAAAAGGACTGCTTCCTTTTGATACATTTGACATCGTGACCTGCAACCCGCCCTATAAAATCGCGGATACCGGCATTTTGAGTGAACGAAATTCCCACCAGATCGCCCGGCACGAAATTCTATGCACCATTTTCGACGTTTGCCGGACGGCTTCAAAGCTTTTAAAAACCGGCGGCAAGCTCTGCCTCTGCCAGCGTCCGGAACGGCTGGCCGACGTTATCACCGCCATGCGGGAAAATAATATCGAGCCCAAGCGACTGCGGATGGTAGCCAAAAACGAAAAAACCGCGCCTTGGCTGTTCCTTATGGAAGGAAAAAAGGGCAGCGCGCCCTATATGGACGTTGAACCCACTCTAACGGTCATGGAAGGGGAAGGGTTTACCCAAGAGATGCTTAAGATTTACGGAAATATACCGACAACAGAATAAAGGACTTTTGTGAATGTAATGCCCATTTTGAACGTTTGCTGCGAAAGTGTAGCAATATTCCCGAAGAAAGGCAGCCTTTGTACGACAAGGGCATGGTATTTGTTATGAGTGGCACTTTATATGTGACTGGAACTCCCATCGGAAACCTGTCTGACTTTTCCCCTCGGGCAGTGGAAACGCTGAAATCTGTGGATTTTATCGCTGCCGAGGACACCCGGGTTACTCTCAAACTTTTAAACCACTTCGACATCAAAAAGCCCATGGTCAGCTACCATGAGCACAACCTGCGAGAACGGGGAGAAATCATCATTGAGCGAATTCTTTTAGGGGAAAACTGCGCGGTCGTCTCTGATGCGGGGATGCCCTGCGTGTCGGATCCCGGTGAGGATTTGGTCCGGCTGGCGGCGGAAAAAGGTGTTAAAACGGTGGTCATTCCAGGCCCCAGTGCCGCTGTCTCCGCTTTATGTATCAGCGGCCTTACTACTTCCCGTTTTTCATTTGAGGGCTTTTTGTCCACCAACAAACGAAATCGGCAGCTCCATCTGGAAAGCCTTAAATACGATACTCACACGCTGATTTTTTACGAGGCGCCTCACAAGCTGCTGACTACCCTCAGGGATATGGAACGGGTGCTAGGCGACCGACGAATTTCCATCGGCCGGGAGCTCACCAAAATCCACGAGGAAGTCATCCGCACCACCCTTCGGGAGGCAATCGCTTTTTACGAGGAAAAAACACCTAAAGGGGAGTTTGTACTGGTTTTGGAAGGGGCGATTCCCGAAACAGAACCGCAAATTTCCCTGGAGGATGCCATCGAGGAAGCAAAGCAACTGGTGGCAGAAGGAGAACGTCCCACCGAGGCAGCAAAAAAAATATCAGCTCAATATGGGTATAAAAAAAGCGAAATATACAATGGGTTAATTTAGATAATATTATTTTTGTATTTTTTAAGAAGGATATTACATATTGTAAAACCGCTATGGAAAACCATAGCGGTTTTTTATCAAGAACGAGAAAGCTGCTCCAATGGATTGTTGGCCCGGATATCCTGAAGAATTTCCATAACCTCCCGCAAGGTGGAAATGGAATCCCGGCCTTTCATTTTGACGGCGATATAGGGGGTATTTCCAGCATTGATGGAACCACGGCCCTTGAGTCGGGAATTTAACAGCGCCGCCAAATTCATGTCCAGCTTTTCCGGAATAAACTGAAGAGATTCTCCCTTCTGGTTGATTTCCTTAAAGCCAAACTGGGCGGCAGTGTTGCGGAGAAGGGCCACGTCGATAAGGCCCTTGACCGAAGCAGGCGGCTCCCCGAACCGGTCGATGAGTTCATCCACTACATCCATGCTGTCTTCCTCGGTTTTGATGGAGGCGATTTTTCGATACACGTCGATGCGTTGAGACAAGCTGTCAATGTAGTTCTCTGGGATATGGGCCTCCAACTGGAGGTCGACGAGGCACTCGGCGGAAGCCTGCAAAGCTGATTTTTCGCCCCGCTTTTCGGCGACAGCCTCGGACAGCAGCCGCAGGTACATGTCGTACCCTACCGCCTCCATATGGCCGTGTTGGCGGGTGCCGAGGATGTTTCCGGCGCCGCGGATTTCCAGGTCCCGCAGCGCAATGCGGAAGCCGGAGCCGAATTTTGTAAACTCCCGGATGGCGTTTAACCGCTTGGTGGCGACTTCTGTCAGCACTTTTCCCCGCTGAAAGGTAAAGTAGGCGAAGGCCCGTCTACTGGATCGGCCGACCCGGCCCCGGAGCTGATACAGCTGGGAAAGGCCCATCCGGTCGGCGTTTTCGATAACCAGGGTGTTACAGTTGGCGATGTCGACACCGGTCTCGATGATGGTGGTACAAACCAGGATGTCGATTTCCTGCTCCATCATCTGCTTCCAGACGCGGGAAAGTTCATCCTCGCTCATTTTTCCGTGGGCGACAGCGATCCGCGCCTCGGGAATCCGCTCGTGAATGCGGGCAGCACAGCTGTGGATGGATTCAATGTTGTTGTGGATGTAGTAGGACTGTCCGCCCCGCCTCAGTTCCCGCTTTAAGGCCTCAGCAATCACACCAGTGTCATGTTCCAAGACATAGGTCTGGACCGGATGCCGATTTTGGGGCGCCTCCTCGATGACCGACATATCCCGAATACCGGACATAGCCATATTGAGGGTGCGGGGGATGGGAGTCGCCGACAGGGTCAGCATATCGACGCCGGCGAACATCTCCTTGAACCGTTCCTTATGGGCGACGCCAAAGCGCTGTTCCTCATCAACAATGGCGAGACCCAAATCCTTAAAGTGAATGTCCTTGGACACCAAACGGTGGGTACCGACTACAATGTCAACAAGCCCTTTCTCCAAACGGCCGATGATTTCCTTCTGCTGCTTGGGGGTGCGGAAGCGGGAGAGAAGCTCTACCTCCACGGGGAAGTTAGATAGCCTCGCCATAAAAGTTTGGTAGTGCTGCCACGAAAGGATGGTGGTGGGGCAGAGGACGGCGCACTGCTTTCCGTCCATGACGCATTTAAAGGCGGCGCGCAAAGCGACTTCGGTTTTTCCAAAACCCACGTCGCCGCACAAAAGCCGTTCCATAGGAGTTTCCTTCTCCATGTCGGCTTTGATTTCCTCGATGCAGCGGAGCTGGTCGTCAGTTTCCTGGTACTCGAAATGGGCCTCAAAGTCCTTCTGATACTCGGTGTCAGGAGAGAAAGCGTAGCCTTTTACCTTCATCCGCTGGGCGTATAGGGCAATAAGCTCGTCGGCCATCTCATCCACCGCTTTGCGGACCCGCTGACGGGTCTTCTGCCACTCTCCGCTGTGGAGGCGGTTGAGTTTAACCTTAGAATCCTCCCGTGGGCCGATGTACTTGGACACCAGGTCGAGCTGGGTGACGGGAACATACAGAGTGTCCGCCCCAGCGTATTTGATTTTGATGTAATCTTTGACGATACCGTGGAGGTCCAGCTTGTGGATACCGTCAAAAATACCGATACCGTGGGCCACGTGAACCACGTAATCGCCTACCGTCAGATCGGAAAGGGACTTAATTTCCTCACCCTTCCGTTTTTTCGCCTTCCGTAGGGGGGCGTTAACCGCTTTTCCGGTGGTGGTAAGGCTGAACTTGATTTGAGGGTACTCAAACCCGGTGGAAAGGGTGCCCTCCAATACAAAAACGCTGCGGTAGCGGATGTTTTTTAAATCTTTGACGTACTGGGCGTCAATACCCATTTTAGTCAGGTCGGCGGCCAGGTTGCCAGCCGATTTGGCGGTGCCCGCCAAAATACAGCAGCAGTAACCCTGCTCCAATAGGGGATAGAGGTCTGATTTTAACAGCTTCAAATCCCCGTTCCAGCCGGAAGACTGCAGTGGGTTGATGGTGACGATTTCCTTGAGGCCAGAAAGCCCCGTCCGGGCAAAAGTGTCGAAATAAACGAGGCGATGGCCTAAAAGCCGGGCTTCTGCTTGTTCAGGACTCAGCATATAGCTGTCCAAACCCTTGCAGAGCTGTCCATCGTCAAAAAGAAGCTTTAAATCCTCGCTATACTGCCAGAATGCGGACCGGGCTGTTTCCTTTGCCTCCACAAATTCACTGACGAAAACGGGAGCGTTTTCAAAGTAGTCGACAATGGTGGCAAAATCCTCGTATGCCAATGGAAAATACTTATCCAGGGAATTGAGCTCCATGCCGCTTGACAGCGTATCAAGATCCTGTTGAAGCGTTTCTTTCGCCTCCGCCGTAGCTTTCCGGCTGCCGAGTTTTCCACAAAAGTCAGTGAGTTTTGTGAATAACTCGCCTTCGCCAAAAGTCACTTCTCTAGCGGGGGAAATCTCGATTTTCAGTGCTTTTTCGGTGCGCCGCTGGCTGTCCAGTTCGAAATAGGACATGGTGTCGATTTCGTCGCCCCAGTACTCCACCCGGATGGGATTTGTTTCGTTGGGTGGAAAGACGTCTACGATGCCGCCCCGCACCGAAAACTGACAAAATCCGTCCACCTGAGGACGACGCACGTAGCCGGAACGGATGAGCCGGGACACCAATTCATTCAGCGGCATACTAGTTTCCGGCGTGACGGTAAAGGTGTTGTCGATGAGCACCTGCTTCGGGATGGTGCGGGTCATCACGGCCTGAATGGACGCGACGACGATTTTCGCCTCCCCTTGGGCCAGACGGGACAAAACACCCAGACGCGCCTGCTCGTATTCACCGGAGACGCCTTCCATCTGCCGATAGGTAAAATCTCTGGACGGAAACAAGATACTCCGTTCCGCGCCAGCCATAGCGTTTATGTCGAAAGAAAGCCGGGATGCCGCCGCTTCATCTTGGGTGACGACGAGAATCGGCCCTTCCAGTTCTTCTGACGCCGCGTAGATAAAATGCGCTTTATGAATAGCCGAAAGCCCGACACACAACATGGGTGTGCGGGCGGCGTTTAAATTCTCGATAATCTTTTGGTATTGCTCCAGATTCTGGGCAACTATGGAAAACAGTTTCAAACCGATACCAGCCTTTCTCCAAAGCCCCGGGGGCCTGCCTTCCTCGTTTCATATATATGGAAAAGGTCAGGAATTATACTTGCTCATGGCCTGTTCGATTTTGCCCTCGATGATGAGCTTTACAATATCCAGGCAGTGGCTTGCCACCTCTTCGATCCCTTTGAGCTCGTCCTCCTTAAAGGTGGAAAGCACCCAATCAGCCAAATCGTAGTTAGGATTGGGCCGCTCGCCGATGCCCGCCTTGATGCGGGGGAAGTTCTCTGACTGGAGGTAGTCGATGATGCTGCGAATACCATTGTGTCCGCCATGGGTGCCCTTGCGGCGGATACGCAGCTTGCCTACGGGAAGGGAGATATCGTCGAAGATGATGATGACGTTTTCCGGCGGAATCTTATAAAAGCTAGCAGCCTTTTCGACCGCGACCCCCGACAGGTTCATATAGGTCTGGGGCTTCATCAAAAGCACTTTTTCTCCGGCAATGACAGTCTCTGCAGTCAGAGAATCGAACTTTTTTTTACCGATTTCCACTCCCAGTTGCTTCGCCATGTAGTCAACGGCGATAAAACCGGTATTGTGCCGGGTGTTTCGGTATTTTTTGTCGGGATTTCCAAGCCCGACGACCAGGTATTTCACCCCGCCCGATGATCTTCTAAAAAACATAGACATTGCAAATGTTTTTCCAAACGGCTTGCCCGCTCAGAAATTCTCCTTGTTTCAATTTTGCTGTATTACAAATTTTAACACAAAAAAGTTCCGTATTCAAGGAGAAAAAAGGGAATTTATGGGTCCCACCACCAACATAAATCTATCCGGAAAAATAAAAAAGGGCGAATCCGCCCTTTTTACTCCTTGACTTTTTCTGCCAGCGCGTCGGCGATTTTGCTGAACACCGGAGCGGCAGTCGTATTGCCGTAACCGGTCTCCTCGGAAAGCACTACCACTACATACCGGGGATTAGAAGCGGGAAAAAAGCCGGCAAACCACCCCTGCTCCAGTTCCTTTCCGTTCTCGTCGAACCGTCCCGTCTGAGCGGTCCCCGTTTTGCCCCCCGCTGTGGTCTTCTGGGGGAGGGCGTTTTGTCCGTCTGCTACCATGACGCAGTGGATGAGAAAACTTTGAATTTGGGAGGCGATTTCTCCGCTGATAATCTGCTTCGGCGCGATATCCGCTGTACGCTCAACAGTTTGTCCGTCCAGTGTCTCGCCCAAAACAAGTTTTGGGGCCACAAGATATCCGCCGTTTGCTATCACCGACATCATCTGAGCCACCTGTACCGGCGTCGCAGTAAGCTTGCCCTGGCCAAAGCTCAAGTTCGCCACCTCAGCAGGATTGAGCATATCTTGTTTTGTCGGAAGTGTTCCATCCGCAGTGTAAATGTTGGGGGCAAGCTGATATCCCTGCCCGAACCCAAACCGTTCCGCCATGGAAAGAAGGGAATCCCCGCCCACCTGAAGCCCCAGATGAATGAAATAAGGGTTACAGGATTCCTTCATGGCGTCCAGCATATCCAGCGTCCCGTGTCCATCCCGCTTGTGGCAGCGGATGATTTGCCCGCTCACGTCAACGCTTCCGGTACATTCCGCTGTCTCACTCATGGGGATTCCCGCTTCCAAAGCGGCAGCAGCTGTGACAATTTTAAAGGTGGAACCTACGTTAAACGGGAGAAACGCCCGGTTAATCATAGGAGAATTTTCGGTGTCCTGTATGCTTTTGGACAAGTCGGTGGGGGTAAAGGTAGGAAAGCTGGCAGCGCCTTTGATTTCGCCGTTATAGGGGTCCATAACGACAATCGCGCCTTTTTTCAGCTCCCGGCCCCCCACATTTTGTATTACTGTCTGTATATCTTTGTCGATTGATAACACAATTCCGGCTGGATCGCTGCCTCCGTCCCGTACTTCTGGTTCCACGCCAGGCATGCCGTGGCCCAATCCGTCCATGGTATAGGCCACCTGGGTTTTGGAGGTGTGCTGGGAAAGAAAATCGTTGTACCCTTTTTCGATACCTGTCACACCATTTTTTTCACTGTCCAGGTAACCGATAATATGAGGCGCAAGCTGGTAGCGCTCATACCGCTGGTTTTGATAAAAGGGCGTTACATTGTCGGCGTGAATTTCCTTATCCGTTTGCAGGAGAAATGGTTTCGCCGCTTGTAAGAGGTCTGAAACGCCGTCCCGGCGTTCCTGGGAGACAGCGTCTAAAACCGGTTTCATGTTGGAGGACGTGGGAAGGATTGCATAAAGCGGTTTGCTGGTGCGATTTACCATGGGAAGCAGATTGCAGTCGTAAATCTGACCCCTCCGCTCTTCCACGGTCAGAGTATATTTAGACTGGTTTTGGGCTGTCTCCATAAGGCCGGGGGAGGTGGACAAATACCCCAATCGGACGTACAAAAGGGAAAACAGCAGAACAAACCCGGCAAAAAAAATAATGGTTCGCTTTTCGATTCCCTTGGTAAACGGCTGCATATTATTTCCCTTTCGTATTGAATTTATTTTATATTACTTTTCGTAATATATTTTCTGCATCGCCACAACAGATCTGCCGTGTTCTCCCGGGTGAGCCCGTCGTTCGGATGCGCATAGTTATCTGGAAAGGATAAAAAACCGTAAGCGGACAGGTTCATATAACTCTGTAAAGCCCACTGGGGAATCTCGCTCAAATCCGGCCAGGTAGGACTTGTTCTCTCCACCTTGGAAAGCCCACAGGCCCGATCGGCAAGTACCATCGCTTCCGCACAGGTTGGAACCTCATCCGGAGCAAAATTTTTCTCAAGAATAACACCTTTCCGGATGCCCAAAGTAACATAGGGCCTTAAATAAGAGGGTATTTCGCTGTCGTTTGCAAGGCCGGTGTTGGGAGAGGCAGTCGGCAGTTCGTTTTCCCATCCACAGGCGGAAATTAAAAGCATAAGAAATTCCCCCCGGGTCACCGTTTGCTGAGGCCTGAAGTAACGGCGAGAACCGATAGTCTCCCCGGTAAAAATACCGTTTTGGAGAAGCTTTACCGCACTGTAATAGGCAGGGGAGCCGTTTAAGTCCCAATAGTCGTACCGGCTGTCCTTAGGCTCAATCGAAATGGTCTGCACCACTTCCGCGGAACGGTTTCCCAACTCGTCGGCCAATGCTACTGTAAATTGATCGGTGCCTTTGCTTCCGGGGAAAGGCTCGTAGCAAAAAGTCTGTCCGTCAAAAGAGACGGTGCCTTTTCCGGGTTTTTCCACCAGAATGGTTCGCAAAAAGTCCCCATTGGGGTTATATGCTGAAAGATATCCATACAAAGGTACTTCTGATAGGGTTTCATACTCTCCGAAGGCAGCTTCAATTGGCAGGGAAGCGGCAGTTTGGACGCGAAGGGAGACCACCGTCTGAACAGCGTCTTTCACCTGGGGCAGAATCGAAAGGGAAGCGGTGGTGGCCGACTTTGCAGGGGTAAACGTCAAATACTCAAACGAATCCCGGCTGATTTCCTCATAGAGGCCGACAGGTTCTCCGTCTAATCGAAGGCTTCCCTCCGATTCTTCCGGAAGGCGGGTAATGGTGATGCCTTTCAAGCTGCCGGAAGGGACGTTCAATCGCGGCTCCAGCTCATCCGCTGAGAACGGATAGGGCGATATTGCGATATTGAAAGAGATTTCTGACCCATTGCCGGGAGATACATTGGGCCAATCAAAGATTCCCGCCGACACTGTCAACACCGGAAAACAAATCAAAGTGAGAAGGAGGCAGGCTGTTATTTTTCGTTTCAAAGTTATTCACCGCTTTCTGTGGACATTGTGGAAAAACAATTCTCTATTCAGTATGCCCATGGGTTGCCTTTTTTTTGCATCATGATCGGATGGATTTCCCCAGAAGGACCCGGTATTCTGACGGTATCTTCCTCTATTTTCCGTTTTCTCTTGAAATTTTTTCTATTTCATGGCAAAATAAAAGTAATGTCAACAATGATTACAGCTTTGAACGGTTCGGTGATTGCGTTGCCGGAAAATAATTGGAGGGACTATATGAAACAGGATATGATCGTCATTCTGGACCTGGGTTCCAGAGAAAACACTCGTATTGCAAGGCTCGTCCGTGATTTAGGCGTTTACAGTGAAATTTATCCCCATGATATTACCGAGAAAGAGCTTGAGGCGCTTCCAAACGTCAAAGGTATTATTGTCAACGGCGGCCCCAACAACGTGGTGGACGGCGTAAAAATCGACGTAGGCAGCCATGTCTACGAACTGGGCGTTCCGGTGCTGGCAGCAGCTCATCTCGCACCGAAAGCAATGAAGTCCTTGAATGCGTTTGGCACAACAGATGAAGAAATTTCTGCTGTTCTCAAGGCCTTTGTGTTTGACGACTGCAAGGCGGAAGCCAACTGGAATATGAAAAACTTCATCGCCGACCAAATTGAACTGGTGAAAAAACAGGTTGGTAACAAGAAAGTCCTCCTCGCTTTGTCCGGCGGGGTTGACAGTTCTGTCGTGGCTGCACTGCTTCTAAAGGCCATCGGAGACCAGCTCTACTGCGTTCACGTAAATCACGGCCTCCTGCGGAAGGGGGAGCCGGAGCAGGTCATTGAGGTATTCGAAAAACAGATGAAGGCAAATCTCATCTATGTAGACGCCACTGACCGCTTTTTGGGCAAACTGGAAAACGTGGCTGATCCAGAACAAAAGCGGAAAATCATCGGCGCAGAGTTCATCCGCGTCTTTGAGGAAGAGGCCCGGAAATTAGAGGGAATTGACTTCCTCGGCCAGGGCACCATCTATCCTGATATTGTAGAAAGCGGCACCAAAACCGCTAAAATGGTCAAATCTCACCACAATGTGGGCGGTTTGCCGGAAGACCTGCAATTCACTCTGGTAGAACCCCTCCGCCAACTCTTTAAAGATGAAGTTCGTGCCTGTGGCTTAGAACTGGGCCTGCCGGAGTCCATGGTCTATCGGCAGCCGTTCCCCGGTCCCGGACTGGGCGTCCGCTGCCTCGGTGCCATCACCAGAGACCGCTTGGAAGCTGTCCGGGAATCCGATGCCATCCTGCGGGAAGAGTTCCATAATGCAGGGCTTGAGGGCAAGGTCTGGCAGTACTTTACCCTGATCCCCGACTTCAAATCCGTCGGCGTTAAGGACGACGCCAGATGCTTTGAGTATCCGGTCATCATCCGGGCCGTCAACACCATCGACGCTATGACTGCCACCGTTGAGCAGGTGGAGTGGCCGCTGCTGTTAAAAATCACCGACCGCATTCTCAAGGAAGTCAAAGGTGTCAACCGGGTCTGCTATGATTTGTCCCCGAAGCCGACGGCTACCATTGAGTGGGAATGATGATTTTATGGCTAGTATAAGATTAGTGCAAGGGCAAGAGTTCACCAATAGAGCTGAAATTAGCGAATTATTAGGGGGAAATCCTCAAAGTGGTATTACTTTAGCAAGTAATTCAAAAGCGATTCTTTTGTTTAAAAATGAGGAAGAACTTTATTCTGATTATTTTTATCCTAGGGGCTCATATGATTACTGTATGTATACTGGAATAGGTAGAAGTGGTCATCAAGATAGCTTAAAGAATAAAATGTATGATTTGAATATCGCGGTTTTGTCACACAAAAAGCAAGGTAGATCATTATTGCTTTTCGAAAAGAAAAAAGCTAGATATTGCTTTGTTGGTGAGTACGAATTGACAGAAACACACCAAAATATTCAACCGGACGACAATCAGTTTCTTTCACCTTAAAAAAATTTCCGATTCTATAGAAATAACCTTATGATAATTTCCTTCAGATCAAAAAACAGTGTATGAATAAAGGAAAAAGCCACCGTTAAAACGGTGGCTTTTTCCTTTGATTACTATATTTCTGCGCTGTAGTTAGGCGCTTCCTTAGTGATGTAAATGTCGTGTGGATGGCTTTCTTTAAGGCCCGCGCCGGTGATTTTCACAAACTGGGCTTTTTCGTGCATTTCTTCAATCGTGCCGCATCCTACATAGCCCATGCCGGCCCGCAGACCGCCCATCATCTGGTAGATGGTGTCAGCGACCATCCCTTTGTAGGGAACGCGGCCCTCAACGCCCTCCGGAACCAGTTTTTTGTTGTTCTGCTGGAAGTAGCGGTCCTTGCTGCCCTTGGCCATGGCGCCCAGGCTTCCCATGCCCCGATACACCTTGAACTGGCGGCCCTGGTAAATTTCGTTTTCACTGGGAGACTCTTCACAGCCGGCCAGCAAGCTCCCCAGCATGACGGTGCTGGCGCCTGCCGCCAACGCTTTGACAATGTCGCCGGAATACTTGATTCCCCCATCGGCGATAACGGGAATATTGTGTTTCGCCGCCGCACAGGCCACGTCATAAATAGCGGAAATCTGTGGTACTCCGATACCCGCTACTACGCGGGTGGTACAGATAGAACCGGGACCAATACCCACCTTGACGCAGTCGG
>CABUOE010000037.1 GCA_902493155.1 uncultured Eubacteriales bacterium | reverse complement strand
AATTATCAGGCAACGGTTTTTCAGCTTCCCAGCCGTAACCTTTGGTGACATTGCTGTCTGCTTTTACGCCGTAAATTAAACTCTCGCCAGCAATTGTCCAGCCACTGTCAGTTTTAGTGGCTTTCAGGCTTACGCCGTTGTCAGTAAAGGTAAATTCGCTGACTGTTTCCGGCACAGAGAATTTTCCATCCGCAAAGGTCACGCCAGAGCTGATGTCGGCTACTGTTCCGGTTGCAGTATAATCTACGCTTGTATCGCTGGGAGGAGTTTCTCCCGCTTCGCCCCAAACGCGGATTTCCGCTAAACCGTGCCAGCTGTTAGAATCTTCGTAGGAGAGTTTGACATAACGTCCGGTAACAAGGGCTTCTGACTGTACAAGAATGGTCTCTACGCCCAGTTCAGTCTGAGTGTGGTCAATCTTGCCCATCTCTGTCCAATCGGTTCCATTGCTAGAATAGGAAATGCTTCCCTTTTCAATGGCTTTGATACCATTTATACTTAGCAGGGTATCAACAGCAACCTGTTTGAAGGACATTTCTGAACCCAAATCAATGGTGATGTCCAAAGTTGTAACACCATCACCGGTATGGACAGCGACAAACCCTTCAGCCGTATAATCAGTGGAACTCGGAGTAATATCATCTGTCAGCTTGATACCGTCGTCAGCGTTAGCCCAGTTCAGGCTTTCAGTCGAGAAGGTATAAGGTTTGCCTTTCGCTATATTGACAAATTCAGACGATACCGTTACAGTACAGACCGTACTAGTTGCCATGCTGGAAAGCATGCCAGCTTTCGTATTAGTAACTTCCACCTTATATGTGGCAGTCTCCGCTGCGAAAGCAGTAAAGCTGTAAGTATTACTGGTAGCGCCTTTGATGGCTACACCATCTTTGTACCACTGGTAAGACAGTGTTCCCCCGTCGGAAACAGCGGCCTCTACTGCAAAGTCAACTTTGTCGCCTACGTTTACATTTTTGGTTGCTTCCAAATCAGTAGTAATAGTCGGGATTTCCGCTACTTCACTGGGAGCTGCCAGCGAACCGTCAGCAGCAGATCCGTCAGTGTCAGCTAGAACATCAATGCCAGTGAGAATAACAGCTTTTGTATTGCCTTGACGTGCATAGAATGTGAATCTCAGACCATCAGCAGTAATAGCTTCCTCTGCTGTAAAGACAAGAGTCTTGGCTGTTCCGTCTGTACCGGTTATATCTAAGCCTGTCACGTCGCCAATAGTAGCCCACGTACCACCAATCTTGGCTTCAATGGTAACATGCTCCGGATAACCATCTGCACCGTTCCAAACGGTCTGCTTCAACAGGTCAAGGTTGATTTGTTTAAAGGTTACCTCATTTTCCAGATTGAAGCAAACATCTTTGCTGACGCCGTCCAGGACAGTGGAGGCAAAGGTCACATATCCGAACTGGTCGCAGGTATCGGTAGAAGGCGTAACTCCGTCAGTCAGAGAATAGGCGAACATGGGATTATCAAAAGTAGTGCTATAGTAGCCGAAATTATCTCTCTTTACATCTGTGGTAAAGGGAGCACCGAAAATCAAGCTCTTGCTGATTTCGGTCACTTCAGACCAAACACCGTCTGTATTGGTGAACTGTTTGGCAACTCCGTTGTCAACGAAGGAGAAAACAGTTACATCCTCAGCAACAGTAAATTTGCCATCTGCATAGGTAACTTTTGCAAGATCCTCTGCTGTATTTAATCCATTAACAAATTTCACAACGGGTGTTCCGGTTGCTGCGTAATCAATGGTGATAGGCTCTGGAGTAACAGAACTTCCTCCGCTCAGCGTGCCGTCCGCAGCTGCGTCAGTTGCTTTAGCCAACACTTCGATCTCAGAAAGGGCAGTTGTCTTATGGATAGTCTCATCTGTCCAAGTATAGAACCAGAATTTCAGGCCGGTAGCGGTGATCGCTTTGCCATCTTCGGTCTTCAGCACAATATCCGTGTGGCCTTTTGTATTGTTTTCGCGGCCTTCATAGACATCAGTCCATACGCCGTCGATCTCAGCCTGTACCTTAATGTGCTCGGCAACGCCGTTGACAGCCTCTGTGCCCCAGGGAGTGCCGTTTCTGAACATCAGGGTAATCTGCTCAAAGGTCTTTTCCTCAAACTGGAAGGTAAAGTCCGCAGCGCCACCCTGCACATCATAGTAGTTAAAATACAGCGTACTCTTGTAGCTTTCCGGATCAGCTGCGTCATAAACCGCATCGGCAGCGGGATAAACGCCGTCGGTCAGGAAGTCATAAACCTCATCCAGAAGCGGAGAAGTCATATCGCTTGAATTTTCATGGTGGAAATTCGCAATATAGCCGATACCAATCCCAATAGTGGGTCTCACGCCTGCAATCAGGTTTTGAGAGGGGATAGGAGCTGTAGTCTGAGCAACCTCCAGCTTAACAATGGCAGTTACAGTAATGGGATCGACTGCATCCACATAGCCGGCAGGCAGAGTGTAAGAAGCGGTAAAAGTCTGGTCTCCGGTGCTTTCCGCATCGTAATCAGCGCAAGCCCATGTAGCATCTACGTCAACCGTACCGCCGTCATACTGCAAGGTAACCTTAGCGGGCAGTTTGGCCGCCGCCAAAGCCGCTGTTGTCAGATGCTCATCTTCGGATACAACTACTTTGTCAATTGCTACAAATCCAGTAATCTCAACATCTTCCACCGGAGCTGCCTTCGTAGTAACTACGCAGGTTTTACTGGTCGCAGTAGCAGGTGTTAAACTGTCTTTTGTATTGGTGACAACGACTTTATAACTCTCACTTCCGACTTTGTCGGTAGTAAAGGTATAGGACGCGCCTGTTGCGCCGGAAATAGCAGTGGAGCCTTTATACCACTGATAAGTCAACTTACCGCCATCAGATGCAGAAGCGGTGACAGAGAGGGTCACGCTGTCTCCTACAGTGACGTTTTTAGCAGTATCCAAATCTTTGGTAAAAGTCGGGGTAGCAGATTCAGTCGCAGGTTTCTTTGTAACAGTAACGGCAAAAGTGCCAGTTACGCCGCTGCCGTCTGCCGCAGTCGCGGTGATAGTCGCAGTTCCTTCTTTAACGGCGGAAACCAAACCACTTGTGCTGACAGTAGCAACAGTATTATCACTGGAGCTCCAGTTAACAGCCTTATTGGTTGCGTTAGCCGGGGTAACCGCTGCCTGCAACTGTAAAGACTCGCCAACATGTGCTTCATTTTTGCCACTGGTAGAAGTAACGGTAATTCCGGTTACCTTAACTTCCTCGCCTTTAGCCATAATTTCAACCGTACAGGTAGCCTCAACGGTATCAGCAATCGCCTTGATGGTAACAGTGCCTGCCTTCAGCGCATGGACATAGCCGTTGGTAACGGTAGCAATGCTCTCATCGCTGCTGATCCAAGTAACTCTTCTGTCTGTTGCATTGGAAGGATAAACCGCTGCGGTCAGAAGGACATCGTCTCCCACATACATGATGTGGCTCGTTTTATTCAGGCTAATGCTCTGAACTTCAACATAAGAGCTTCCGCCGCCTCCGCCGCCTCCGCCATAAGACGGTCTGGAAGGCGCAGTAGTATCGCCGCCGCTGATAACGCCGCCGGGAGTCTTTTCATTGCCGTTGGCGTCAAAGGCGATTTCTGCTTTCGGCAACAGGGCGCCGGTAGCAGCACCATCTTCACCGAAGGTATATGTAACGTTGCCGACTTTGATACGGCCGGTCTGCAATTCGCCCGTAACTTCATCGAAGTAATAAATTTTATTGTCGATCTGCACAAGGCCGGTCTGCATAACACCGTCCTTGTTGCTGAAGTAAGGGTTGTTCTTCCAGTTGATCCAGCCGACGCTCATCTGTCCGCTGGGATTAAAATGATACCATTTATTGGAAATCTTGCGCCAATGACGGCTCATAACGCCATTTTCATTCAGATGGTACCAGTAAGAGCCTTCCTTATACCAGCCTTTTGTCATAGCGCCGTTAGCAGCCAAATGATACCACTCGCCGTTGATAAACTGCCAACCGGTCTTCATGGCGCCGCTTTGATCCATGTAATACCACTGGCCGTTGATAAATTTCCAACCAGTCTGCATGATACCGGAGCCGTCAAAATAGTACCAGTTTCCGTGGATCAATTTCCAGCCAGTTGATTTCTGGCCGTTTTCAGTCCAACTCCAGTTTGAGTTCGCATCTTTGTTCCAAGCCGCAGATGCACTCATTGGAGCGATACTGGCTGCCAAAACCGCTGCAGTTGTAATTGCAGTCAGTTTTTGCAAGACTTTTTTGTTCATAAAAAATCCCTCCACATTTTAATGACACTCATATTCCATATAAGAAAGATAAATTTGTGAGTATCTTCCTTATTTGCAAGTCCCATTCGTTCTTACGAAGAATGAAATTTTAAATGCCCCGCAGCAAAACAAGCTATTTTACTACAAAATGGACATTATCCTGCAAAAATATGTTTAATTTATTATATACTAGAAAAAATCAAAAATCAAGCAATTTTCTATATATTTATCAAAAATCACAGGGGAATTTACATTGATTTATTGATTATTTACTAAATGACTAATAATTTATATACCATTTTACTAATATGGAAGATTTTGTATTGCGGGAAGATGGATTAATTGAAAGATTTTTAAATATATTTTATAAAATTTAAACCCTTACTCCGTACTTGTCCCTTTCCTTACAGAAATTATCATATCATTCTTGCAAAACATAATATGTCGAAAGTGTTCCGTCAGTTTTTAGAATGATTTGTCAAAAAGTAAGGCCTTTTTAGCCTGTTTCTCTCCCGCTACGAGAAGTGAAAAAGTTTGAGAAAATAAAAGAAGGCAGTCCCAAATGAGACTGCCTTTGTTGCCTGTTAAAAAGGTTTTACCGATCTTGCAAAAAAATATCGACTTCTTTCTTGCCTGGAATCGAGGGGGCCGCCCCCATGCGGGAAACCGCCAACGCAGAAGCTCCGCATGCGCAGCTCAAAACTGTCTTTGGCGCGCTGCCGCGCAGCAGTTCTGCAATAAAATACCCGGTAAAAGTGTCTCCGGCCGCCGTCGTATCCACCGCCTGTACCGGGAACGCCGATTGGAAGTACCGTTCTTTCCCGTCGTCATAGCAGGCCCCGTCTTTTCCTAAGGTGAGAACAATCCGGGCCTGAGGAAACTTTTGCCGAATCCCTGCCAGAATTGCGTCACGGCCATCTTCTCCGGCAAGTGAGGCTCCTTCTAACCCATTTACCAAAAAGCAGGAAACCAGATGGAGAGGATAGCGGAATACCGCCTCTGTCAGAGGCGAGGGATTGAAAAAAATCTTCATTCCTTTTTGATGTGCTTGTTCCATTATATATGGAATTTCACAGATCTCATTCTGGAGAAGAAGAATATCACCTTCTCCATAATCTGCTAAAGTCCCATCAATTTGTTCCCTGGTAATTTCATGATTGGCCCCGGGATATAAAAGAATCGTGTTTTCTCCCTTAGCATCCACCTGGATAATAGCGTGACCGCTGGAAGGCGGCAGTACCTGGATTTTCTCCGTTTCTACTCCGCTTTTCTGAAGTTCTTCTATCAAAAAAGTACCGTCGTTTCCGATGCAGCCCGCATGTGCCACCGAAATACCAGCCCGCGACAATGCGACGGATTGATTCAGTCCTTTGCCTCCGCTAAACCGTTCCATTTTTAAAGCAGGAATTGTCTCCCCGGGCAAAGCAAATCGTTTTACTTGGTACACATAATCGATATTCAGTGAACCAAAATTCAAAACTTTCATCGTTTCACCTTAATTCAGATGGGATAAAGTAATCTCCACCAAATCGGTAATTTTTACTGTCTCATATCCGTCAATACTGGTGTGAACTGTGTTGTTGAGAGGTTTGATCCAATACTCGGGAATATTTTTCGCTCCCAGCATCATACCTAAGATAGATCCCACAGTGGCGCCGTTGCAGTCGGTATCAAAGCCGGTTTCCACCGCCATGCAGATGGATTTTTCGTAATCCATGCCGCCGTACAGCAGACAGGCCGTCACAATCATAGCATTGGGGATGGTATGGCACCAGTCGTACCCATTGGCCTCATCATACATGGTGTGAATTTCGGTGAGGCACTCTTCCGCACTGCGGCCGCCTTCATACCAAGAAAGTACTTTCTCGATGGCCTCGGTGAGACGGGACTTCTCGGGAATTTCCTGAAGCCCTGCCCGAACCACCTCTTTGATATCATTGCTCACTGCCGCTGCCGCTAACATGGCCGCCACAAACATTTCCCCGTAAATGCCGTTTTTCACGTGAGAAACTGTTGCGTCCCGCCATGCCATTTCAGCAGCCATTTGTGTATCGCCGGGATTGATGTATCCATAATAATCCGCCCGGATCTGCGCACCGATCCATTCCCGGAACGGATTTCGGAAAATCGCCGACTTAGGCGGCACAATACCGATAGCCGCATTGAGGAAGGCTGCCTGCTCCGCTGTACAGTAAGCCGTTTTGGGCATGCTTTCCAGCCAGGAATCCACCACGTTTACCGGTTTGAAATCCCGTCCGTATTTTTTGAGAATCCAGACAGCCGCCAATGTGGTGTAGTTGGTATCGTCGTCCATGGGCATGCCGTCTACATAACGGAGCCAGCAGCGATCCTCTGCCAATTCCAACTCTTTGATGGTCTCGGGCGTAGGATCAAAATACTTGGTCAGTGTTGTTTCCCCTGCCGCCTCGATAATTTTTTTGATGATCTTGGAATTGAGCCCTTCTACCGGCTTTCCCAGCAGACAGCCGCAAATCCGCCCCAGCCATGCGCCATATATTTTTTCTTTCAATTCATCATTAGCCTTCACAGATGGGAAATCCTTCCGATTTTTGGGTCTCGCCTCACGGATGCCCTCCAAATCAGACGGCTCCAAATAAGGATACCCCTCCTTCACCGGTGCTTCCAGCATCGCCTTGAACAGCACATCGGCGCAGTCTTCCCGCACTGGCCCCGCGGGCAGTTTTGCCACCGCGTTGACCAGTTCTTCATACTGTCCCACATCCTTACCTTCCTCGGTGTTTTGACGGAAATCGTTTTGGAGGTTCAGGGAGTACCAGCCGATACCAGGATACCTTTCGTGTTCAAACCATTTCTGATCGATGTTCATTTAATCACCATTCCTTTTTAAATTTACTGTAAAATTGCCTTTTTTCAGGACGAAAGGAATAAATACTGATATGAAAAAATTTCACACAGTTTCTTCCTCTTGAGCAGTTGATTTCTGCCTGTTATAATGCTATTATAAAGCTGAAATATTGACGATTCTACTCAATAAGGAGCATTTTCTATGCAAAAAAAGTCGATTTCCAACTCGCTGACAGTGAAATGCCTTCCCGTTTCACTGGACCCAGAATTTCCCGTTCACTGCACTGATGGGATTTATGAGCTCCCCTCCCTCCCGGTCACCTATCTCCACTACCACTCTTCACTGGAACTGGGGGTCTGCCTCGGCGGCAGTGGGGTATTCTATATCGGCAACCAGACCTTTTCCTTTTCCAAAGGTGACATATCAGTTATTTTTCCCAATGTGATCCATATTGCCCAAAGCGCTCAGGAAGACAGCAGCAAATGGAGGTTCATCACCATTGACCTGCCCCGTATGGTAGACAGCTCCAATATCTCGCTCCCCTTAGACGGCAGCACGCTCTATAGCGGCATCATCTCTTCTCAGGAATCTCCCTCTCTCGTGCAATCGATTCAAAACCTAATGGAAGAACTAATCTCTCAGAAAGAATATCGAACCACCGCGGTCACAGCATGGATCAATATTATTTTTGTTGAAATTCTCCGTTATTCCAAACAAAAGGATATCCTCCCGTCTTTTGATCCTCTTTCGGACCGGAAAATTGAAAAAATTTCCCCCGCCATCCTGCACATTACTCGCCATTACCACGAACCAATTCAGATCTCTGATCTGGCAGCTCTTTGTAATTTAAGCGTCACGGCATTCCGGCGAAACTTCATTGCGGTTATGGATATTGCCCCTCATGAGTATTTGAACCGTGTACGGGCAAACATGGGGGCGATTCTCCTTATAAAAAGCACTTTGCCGGTAGCTGACATTGCCTATGAAGTGGGATGTTCCTCCATCTCCACTTTCAACCGGATTTTTAAAGGATTTTATCATACGACCCCTGTTGCCTACCGCATTTCTCAAAGACAATAAAACCCCTTATTTCTGTTACCGGAAATAAGGGGTTTTACTTTTAGTATAACATTAATCATCTATTACAGATTTGCGATACTGAGACCGTTTAAATTGGGCAGGAGTCATTCCGGTGGTGCTCTTAAACATTTTAATGAAGTACCGGGTATCGTTATATCCCACTTCATTGCAGATCTCATAAATTTTCATGTCGCTGTTGAGCAGCAGACTTTTTGCCAATTCCACCCTCTTCTCCATTACAAATTGGATAAAGGATATTCCGACTTCCTGTTTAAAAAGCCTGCTAAAATATGCCGGAGCCAATCCTACAAAGTCGGATACCGACTGCAGCGTAATGTCGCTTTTATAGTTTTGTTCAATATAGTAAATCGCCTTGTTGACCGGCGACAAACTCTTTTGCATCTTGATATCGTGCAGGATCTGAATGGTCGAAACCGCATATTCCTCAATTTGATTGCTCAAGACACTCAATTTGTCTGCCTCGGTGATTTTTTCAAAGGCCGCCTGAATATCGCTAATATCCCCGCAGAACGCCGACCGCATCTGTACGATGTCCATAGCGATATTACGGTAAAGTCCCAGAACCACATCGCAGCTGTAAACTGGGTTATTCCGGATCTCATCGGATAAATTGGCAAATAAATGGCGAACACCCATGCTATTCTCATCCCGCAGCAAGGTCTCCATTACTCCCTTGTCATAGATAGCCGGAATCGGCGTTTCGTCGCTGATGGTTGCAATATCATCGTAAAACATCACAACTTCGTTTTCATAGAGGAAGTGGAACCGCTTCACCGACAAACACTGGGAAAGCCCCAGCGAAATATCACTGTTAGTATGAAAAATACTGCTGATGGAAGTAAAGGACTCAATGCCGTTTTCCTGCCGGCACACCTCGCAAAACCGGCTGAAAAAGCTCTTCAGACTGGAGCGGACATGGGCGGTGCTGGCGCCGGAGTGAAACCGTTGGATACCGATGACATATTCTGTTCCCAAACAGCTCCCCATATAATTGCGGTCTCCTTCGAAAATCCCCTCCAACCGGTTTCTCACCTCTTCCAAGCCGCTAGTGGAAATCAAAAAGACCACAAATTGACAGTTTGTCAGGGACAAAAGGAAATCGTCGCAGTAATTTTTCAGCACCGGAGAAACGATGGCCTTGTTGTGAAGCAGCAAACTCAGGACTTTTTCTTTGAGGGAATTGTCGTACTCCGTCAGACGGCGGTCTGTCCCCCGTTCTTCAAGGATTTCCGCTTTAATTTTTTCGATGACTTCAATGACATTCTCCAAGCTTGCTGGTTTGGTCAAAAAGCTGGAAACGCCGATATTGGCCGCTTCTTTCGCATATTCAAATTCCTGATAGCCAGTCAGAATGACAAATTTCGCGCGGGAACCTTTATCCCGCGCCCTTCTCGCCAGTTCAAGGCCGGAGCAGATGGGCATACGGATGTCGGTAAACACGATATCAGGGGACAGCTTTTCGATTTTTTGCAGAGCCTCTTCACCGTCGGAAGCCTCCCCGACGATTTCGATTTCGTATCTCTCCCAATCGACAATGCTTTTAATTCCTTGACGGAACCAGTATTCGTCATCCACTATGAGCAATTTAAACATCTGTTAATCCTCCTTGCCGTTGTCCAGCAAATTATCTTCTCTATAAGGAATCAAAGGTATCTTGAAACTGACTTTTGTCCCGACGCCGACTTCGCTTTCAATATGAAGCCCGCATTCCGGACCGTAGGTGTGAAGAAGCCGGTGATGGACGTTATAAAGTGCATATCCTTCCACCGATTCCTGCCGATTGATGAGCTCTTCCAGATGGACCACCTGCTCAGCGTCCATACCCACGCCGTCGTCAATGACCTCGAATTCAGCGTAACCTCCCACCAGTTGCCCCACTACGCGGACAGAACCCTTTTCCTTCTTGGGTTCCAGCCCATGGAAAATCGCGTTTTCCACTAGCGGCTGTAATAAAAATTTGATGATGCTGTAAGAATACAGTTCCGGATCGATCTCCACAGTAGCACGGATTTTGTCCCCAAAGCGATACTGCTGGATTTTAATATAGTAGATGATCTCATCTTGAATCTTTTCAATGGAAATGATATCTTTTCCTTTGCTGAGGTTAATTTTAAGATACCCGGAAAACGCAGAAATCATGTCGGACAGTTCCTCATTCCTCCCCAACCGGGACATCCAGTACATAGAATCCAGCGTATTATATAAGAAATGGGGATTGATCTGGGATTGGAGGACTTTCAGTTCGGCATCCTTCTTCATCAGTTTCAGTTCATACAGTTCTTTGACCAGCTTGTTGATACTGGCGGTCATGCTGTTAAAACCGTTATAAAGGCTTGCGAACTCATCGTTTCGCTGTTCGGTCAACACCACGTCCAAATTGCCTTCTCCGGCTTCCTGCATCGCTCTTTTTAGACTTTTGATCGGCCGGTAGAGCGCATTGGACATGATAAAAGCAAACACAAGAGCGACCAAAACACAAAGCACCAGCAAAATAGCAAAAACATTGAGCTTGCTCAAAATCTGCCATATGATTTCCGCCTGGGAGTTGGCGGTAATAAAATACCATCCGGTATATGGGGACACCATCGTAGTAATTTGATAGTTTTCTCCGCCAATAGATATATCCTGTTCGTCCGCCAAATCGGGCAGCCGTTCAGATAAAGAGTTCTCATCAAAATAAGCACTGACAGCACTGGTAAAATTAGAGGAGCTGATCAATTCTCCTTTTTCACTTACAACAGCGGTAAATCCCCGCTCTCCGCTATTGATATCCTGAATCTGGCTGTAAAGGCTGTCGTTGCGAATCCAAACACACAAGGCGCCCATAATATTTCCCCGGTAATCCTTCATCAACAGAGCCACCCGAAGGCGATCGCTTCCCTCATGGGGTCTATCTTTGGTGGGAGCGATCCAGCAAAGTTCACCATCAGCAGACAGGGCCTTGTCATACCAGTCCAATCCTTCACCAGATTGGGTCCTGGTGTCAGAATTTAAGGAATCCACCAAATACTTGTCCTGTTCATTATAGAAAAAAATATTTTCGATACCTAAACGGTCGGAAGTTAAAAAACTGTTGTATAAAAGCTGCTGTTCATACGTCATTCGCTCCGACAAAGCCACCGCGTAATTTTCACTTCTGCCGCTGGAAGTATATACCAGGTCCGAAATGTAGAAGCTGAAAATCCGATCTTCAATATTCTGAAGCATATTATCCATATTCTCCACGACTTTATTGAGAATTCGGCTGTCGTTTTGATAAGTCTGTTTTTTAAACATCGACAAGGTATAGGAATAATTAAAAATCGTTAGCAAAATCAGGGGAATTATGGAAATTAAAAGAAATAACACCAGCAGTTGTCTTCGAAAACTGCTTTTCATATTCAGCTTCCTCACTCTTCCCCTCCTCAAAATTCCATAAAATTTTGCTTGATACAGTTAATTATACCATAAATGCAAAAGATATCAACTAACTTATTGCGTGACTATAAATTTTTTGTTGAGAAAGCGTGAGAAAATTATGGGTTTTTAGTAAAAATAGCCCCTGTTAGTCAAAATAAAACTATTTTCCGAATAGGCATCTTATCCTATAATAGTAGGGTAAATGCAAATGCTGGGAATATTGTGCCGTATTAATTGGGAGGATTGCTGGAAATGCGCAACAGAATCATTGCAGTTACGCTTGCAGCCGTTCTTTGTGGAACTTTAACAGCAAGTTGCCGCAATGGTTCACCCGGGGACACCACCCCGAATACATCACCAGTCTGCCTGACGATTTGGCACAACGACAACCAAAACAACGATCCGGACAGTAGACATCAACGTATTCTGCAGATTGCCAAACAGTATACGGAGCTGCATCCCCATGTCACATTTGAAATCGTCGGTAAAGTCGGAGAGGAAAAAATGTTTACCTCGATGCTAGCCGGCAGCGGGCCTGACTTAGTCAAACCGAATTGGGTTTACGGAGGTCAATGGGGATTCACCGGTGTTTTGGCCGATTTAACCGATATGGTTAATGATGATGTTGCCTTTGATAAAAACGACATCATTTCTGCTGCATGGGATCGGTGTACCTATAAGGGACGCATTTATACGATTCCCGACGAAATCAACTCTTCTGAATTTTACTACAACATTGATTTGTTGTCCCAAAAAGGGTATGACGGGCCGCCTAAAACCTATCAGGAATTGGTCGAAATGGCAGTTGATTTGACCGAGTATGATTCAGAAGGAAAAATTGTGCGCGCGGGCTTTATCCCGGATTACCCGTGGATGGAAAAGGTTTTATGGCCCGTCGCTTTTGGGGCAAAGTGGATTGATCCGGAAACAAATGAAATCACCTTTGACAGTCCGGAGATGTATGATGCCTATCAATGGCAGCTAGACATTTACAATACCATCGGTTATGACAAACTTTTGACGTTCAAGACCAGTTTGGGAAGCGGTTCGGCTAATGTGGCCGGAAGTCCTTTTATTGATGAAAAGCTGGTCATGCAATTTTGCGGCGAATGGCTTATGGACGAAGTTGCTCAATTGCGGCCAAACATGAACTATGGTGTTACATATTGCCCCTATCCCGACGGAAAACCCGAATTGGAAGGCTCTATGTTCATCACCGCTCACGTATGGGGAATCAATAAACGTTCCAATAATACATTGGAGGAAAATTGGAGCTTTCTGTCTTATCTCACATCCAAAGATATCATGGAGCAATTCTCCGCAGGATACAACGGAAGCGGAATACTCATGGCACGTCAATCGGTACTAAATAACCTGCCTGCATCGGTGCATCCCTTAAAAAAGAAAGTCGCGCAGATGCTTCAATCTGATAAATGCACCGGATTTCCCATGTCATTATATGTGAATGATTATCTTGTGGAAATCGACCAGCAGTTAAACTTGGTCTTTTCCAACAAAATTTCTCTCGATGACGCTTTAAAAAACGTCACCGTCAAAATCCAGAAGTTTGCGGATGAAAATCCGATAAACGATTAATATAAATTAATAGCGGAAAACCTTTGCGGAATGGGCGTCTATAAAAGATAACTGCAAAAGTGATTCTGCTAGCAAAAAAAGGAGAGAAATACATGAAGCAAAAGAGTGCCCCTGCCAGAATGAGCACCCAGGCCCGTAAGTATACCATGTATGGAATTGTTTTTGCACTTCCATGGATTATCGGGTTCTTGGCGTTCACAGTTTATCCCATCATTGCATCCATTGTGTACAGCTTTACCGATTTTAATGGTTTTGCGATCAAAGAATTCGTGGGTGTACAAAACTATGTCAAATTCTTTACCGATGAGAAGAGCATAAAATCTCTGTGGAATACACTTTACATGTGTGTTTTCAGCCTGCCGGCGAACATCGTTTTCTCGCTCTGCATGGCGTTGCTTTTAAGCTTGAATGTCAAAGGTCAGTCGGTATTCCGTACCATTTTCTACATTCCCTCTGTAGTTTCCGTCGTTGCGGCATCTATGGTATGGGTGTGGGTATTAAACCCGTCCTATGGTATTCTGAACAAATTCTTAATGGCTCTCGGCGTTCCCGCAAGCTCTGTTCCCGGATGGATGTACGATCCCAACTGGACAAAACCAGCGCTCATTTTGATGGGTATGTGGGGCAGTGGCGGTATGATGCTGATTTTCCTTGCATCCATTAAGGGTGTTCCTCAATCGCTTTATGAGGCGGCGGAATTGGACGGCGCCAATGCGTGGAAGAAATTCTGGCATATCACCATGCCCGGTATTTCACCCGCTATGTTTTATCAATTGGTTACCGGTATCATCGGTATGTTCCAATACTTTACTCAGGCTTATATCTTCTCGGCTTCTTCCGGAAACGTCAGTGCACAGGATGGTGGTCCCGGCAACTCGATGCTATTCTACGCACTACACCTGTATAACCAAGCGTTTAAATACATGAGCATGGGCTTCGCCTGTGCGATGGCTTGGATTTTGTTCATCATTATCATGATCGTTACCGCCATTATTTTTGCAACCTCCGGTTGGGTTCAGTACGGTGATGGTGAATAAGAAGGAGGAGAAGAGAAATTATGAAATTATCCGGTCGTAAACTTACATATAACATCTTTGCATATATACTTCTGGTGTTGTTCTCCTGCGTCTTCATCATTCCACTAATTTGGCAGGTTGCAACATCTTTGAAATACCCGTCGGATGTATTTAACACTTCTGCTGGTATGTTGAGGAGCTTGATTCCTGAAAGAGTACGTTTCCAAAACTACCCCGATGCATTGACGAGAATCCCTTTTTGGAATTATTTGAAAAATACCCTGATCGTTGCTGTTATTCCTGTCTTGGGTCAGGTGATTTCTTCCTCTTTGGCGGCATACTCCTTTACTAAAATCCCTTGGAAAGGCGGCAAGGTTCTTTTCATGATCGCCCTTTCCACTATGATGCTGCCCAGCCAGGTTACTATGATCCCCTTGTATGCTACCTGGGTAAAATTCCATGCAATCAACACCTTCTGGCCGTTGATTCTTCCCAGCTTCTTTGGTGGTGCGTACAACATCTTTCTGTTAAAACAATTTTACTCTACCATCCCCGCCAGTTACCTGGATGCGGCGCGTATTGATGGCGCAGGTGAGTTTACTATCTTATCAAGGATTATGATGCCCTTGTCCAAACCGATTCTGACCACCATTTCCCTGTTTACTTTTATCGGTGGCTGGAATGAGTTCATGGGGCCCTTGCTGTACTTAGAAAGTGACCACTATACTCTGGCAATCGGTCTTCAGGTTTTCATGCAGGAAAATGCAAGTCAGTGGGAACTTCTGATGGCTGCATCGACTGTATTTATCATTCCTCTGATTGTTATTTTCTTCCTGGGCCAAAAACAGTTTGTTAGCGGTATTGTAATGACTGGATTTAAATAATCGTCGAGCTCGGCTAAGATTCGGGCGGCTGTTAATTGAAGCAAAAACACCTCCTAGTTATTGTAACTGGGAGGTGTTTTTTCACATTGTGGGCGGTAAATAC
>CABUOE010000036.1 GCA_902493155.1 uncultured Eubacteriales bacterium | reverse complement strand
CATAGGCGGCAAAATGTGGACATTGGCCCCAAAAATCCCAGAAAGGAAGATTTTATGTTCAAAGTAGGTATTCTGGGCTCGGAAAACTCCCACGCCCTCGCTTTTGCACAGCTTGCAAACCTCCCAGACCCCGCAACCGGAGAGTACCGCTACCCCGATATGCGCATCACCGCCATCTGCGGCTGCGACGACACGCCGGAGCACGCCGCAGAGACCGCTCAGCGGGGGCATATCGAAAAGCTTGTTTCCGACCCCATGGAGCTTGTCGGTGAAGTGGACGCCATCATGATCGACTACAGGGACGGCAAGTTTCACATCCGGGACGTGATGCCCTTCATCGAAAAGGGGCTGCCCGTCTGGATCGACAAGCCCATCACCGCCTCCAAGGAGGATCGGGACACGCTGCGCCGGGCCCTGGAAGCCCACGAAACCCTTTTTACTGGCGGCTCGTCCTTTCCCTATAACTACGAGGTCATCACCGCCAAAAACGCCGTGAAAAACAAGGCGATGGGGGAGGTGCTGGGAGGCAGCGTCAACTTCCCCGGGGATTTTTCGAGCCCCTACAGCGGGATTTTTTTCTATGGTCCCCACCTTGTTACCATCGTCATGGAAGTGTTCGGCTACGACCTGCGGGCGGTGTCGGTCCAGAAGGTTTCGCCCCAAAACGCCGCAATTTCCTTCCGGTATGACGATAAAATCGTCACCGGGCATCTAAACGGCTGCCCCGACCACTGCATCACGGTTTTTGGGAGCAAATCGGTCTACCGGAAAGACATCGACATGTCGTTTTTGTACGCCCTGGAGCTGGACGCATTTGTGCAGATGCTCCGGGACAAAAAGATGCCGCTGCCCTTTGACGAGCTCTTCCGGCACGTGGATGTTTTGGACGCCATTCGCCGCTCCGACGAGCAAAACGGAGCGGAAATTCCCGTCTGATTCACCGGATTTCACGGGAAAAGCGTCCCAATAGGACGATCATTTAGTCCATAAAATTTAAAAACCCGCATGGCTGCAAACAGCGCAGTTATGCGGGTTTTACTAATGTAAAGTGAAAATACCTTACAGAAAAATTCGTCTATTCGATGCCAAATAATCGCTTGGCGTTGTCCCTTGCTATGTCGATGAGGGCCTGGGGTTCCATCCCCTTGATTTCGGCCACCCGTTCGGCGGTTTTTTCAATCATAGGGGACCAGCACCGCTTGCCCCGGAAGGGGACGGGAGCCATGTAGGGACAGTCGGTTTCCAGTAAAATCCGGTCGGGGGGGACGACATCGCAGGCCTCGACGATTTTGCGGGCGTTTGGGAAGGTGATGACCCCGGTAAACCCGATGTAGTACCCCATTTTGACTAAAATTTTCGCCGTTTCCGCCGACCCGCTGTAGCAGTGGACGACCCCGCGGCAGTTGTGTTTCTCGAGCAGATTGAGGGTATCCTGAGTGGCTTCTCTGGTGTGGATGATGATGGGAACGTCCAGCTTCTCCGCCGCGGAAAGCTGCAAGTCAAACACCTCAATCTGTTTGTCCCGGGGGGACAAATCGTAGTGGTAGTCCAGGCCGATTTCCCCCAAAGCGACGACCTTGGGGTGTTTGAGCATCTGCTTGATTTCGGCACAATCCTCTTCGTTAAAGCTGTCGGCCTCGTGGGGATGATAGCCCACGGCGGCGTAGAAGAAGGAATGACGGTCGGCCAGTTCCACCGCTTTTCGAGACGTCTGTAGGTCGCAACCGATGTCGATGACGTTCACAACGCCGTTATCCTGCAAGGCGGCAATGACTTCCTCCCGGTCGGGGTCGAACCGTTCGTCGTCGTAGTGGGCGTGGGAATCGAAGATACCAGAGTACATAGGGGAATTCCTTTCTAAAATAAGATGGTTTTTGGGAAAATATGGCCAAATTGTAGGGGCGGATGCCCACATCCGCCCGCGATGACGCATTTGTTTTGATTCCGCGGGGCGATGTGGGCATCGCCCCCTACGCCCGATATTTCAGGAAACTCACGCCTCCATCGCCTTCAAATGCTCGACGCACTGCTTGGCCACCCTTGGTGAGCGTCCGCCCCGACTTAAGGCAAACCGCTCCGCCGCCGCTTCCACCTCATGGATATCCAGCGAAAGGGCGTACTGCTGCGCCAAATCCCGGACGATGTTAAGATAACCGTCCTTGCCGGGCTTGATAAAGGTGATGGTCAGGCCGAACCGGTCGCTTAACGAGATCAGCTCTTCCATGGTGTCGTTTTTGTGTACCTCGTCGCCGTCCCGGTCGGAGAACTTTTCCTTGACCAGATGGCGGCGGTTGCTGGTGGCGTACACCACCAGATTGTTGGCTTTGGAGGACACCGAGCCTTCGAGAATCGCCTTCAAAGCGGCGAAATCGTCGTCGTCCTTGGTAAAGGACAAATCGTCGATAAAGAGGATGAATTTCAGGGGGTTTTTGCTGAGATAATCCACCAGTTTTGGGATTTGATGAAGCTGGTGCTTTTTTAGTTCGATGAGCCGCAGACCCTTGTCCTTAAACTCGTTGGCCACCGCCTTGACAGTGGTGGATTTGCCGGTACCCGCATCGCCGTAGAGCAAAGCGTTGGCGGCGGGGAGGCCCTTTAAAAGCGCCCGGGTGTTGTCGATGACCTCCTGCCGCTCCCGATTGTAGCCGGAAAGCTGGGACAAACTGATGTCGTCCGGGTTCTTCACCGGCATGAGTTCTCCGTCCTCCACCACAAAGGCCATGTATTTGGCAAAAATGCCGTAGCCGTGGGCGTGGATTTCCTCCATCCGCTGTTTGTAAACGGCATAAAAGTCGATGTCCGATGTCTGCCAGCGGGGGAGGCGCCCCTCGAAATCGATTTCCCGGGAAATTTCCTCACCGCTTACCCGGCTTAAGTCCCCCAGAATGCTGAGCTCCTGTTTGAGGCATGCGTCGAGCTCCTCGCCGGGCTCTTCGTCCCGGGCTTTTTTCAGCATGTAGAAGTTTTCGTCCTCCAGTACCAGCGTCAGCAAATATTCGCTCCAATTCAGCGAATGGGGGAAGAGGGAAGCGGCAAAGTCCGCGTAAGCGGAGACGGCTTCCTCCGCGCTTTTCTCTCTTGTGTCAGCCATCCGGAGCATCCGCTCCACGGCGGGATTTGTAAGCAGTCTGCGAAAAATCGTCAGGGATTGGGCCTGGCGTTTGAGCATTGCCAGTTTGTCCATTGTAATCACCATTCCTTATTCAATTTGCTGCGGTTTCCAGCAAAAAAGTTCTGTTTTATTGGATTTTCATTCTTATATACTATAGTAGATTTTTCTGGGTCGGTCAAGCCAAACCTTATACGAATCGGTGGGGGAAAGACCGGTTTGCTTCCGGCAATCTACACAAATTGCATAAATTCTCCATTTCTTTTTCAGCATCTTGTATGGTTGTATTTTTGAACAGACTGTGATAGAATGGTAAATAATTTAGCAGGCAAAAGCTTTAAAGCGTAACGGATAAAAGTACAGAATCCTGCGGAAAGAAATGGTGAAAACGATGCAGCAAGTCATAACCTGGGCTGTGTTGGCTGTTTACCTCGTCGCCATGCTTATTGCAGGCATTGTCGGCGCGAAAAAAGCCAACACTCTGACAAATTTCGTGGTAGGCGGCCGGAAGGCGGGCCCCTGGGTCTCTGCTTTTGGTTTCGGCACAGCGTATTTCAGCGCGGTGCTCTTTATCGGATATGCGGGCAAATCCGGGTATGACTTTGGCTTGTGGGCGATTCTCATCGGCGTCGGAAACGCCGTTTTCGGCGCTTACCTTGCCTGGAAAGTGCTGGGAAACCGCACCCGTGAAGTTACCCGCCGCCTGAAAATTAAGACGATGCCTCAGTTTTTTGAGAAACGGTTCGACTCCAAGGGGCTCAAAATTTTTGCCGTTCTTATCATCTTTATCTTTATGACGCCCTATTCGGCCAGCGTATACTCTGGACTTGGATACCTCTGCGACAACGTGCTGCAAATCGGCTACAACAACGCAATGATCTTGATTGCCGTCGTCGCCGCCATCTACGTGGTTTTGGGCGGATTCATCTCCTCGATGATCGCCGATTTTATCCAGGGCCTCATCATGATCGTCGGCGTGGTCGCCATGATCTTCTGCATCGCAAACACGCAGGAAGTGGGCGGATTTGCTGAAGGCTTTGCCAGAATGGGGAACGTGATGACCCAAAACGGCCTCTACCCGCCTAACCTGAAAACCATCGTCGGGGTGGGAAGCCTCATCATCCTGACCAGCTTCGGCACCTGGGGGATGCCCCAGATGGTGCAGAAATTCTACGGTATCGAAACCAAAGAAGGCGTCAAGCGCGCCACCGTTATTTCCACCGCTTTTGCCGCGCTGATTTCCTGCGGCGCTTACTTTGTGGGCTCGCTTTCGCGGCTTTTCTTTACCGAAGTGCCTCAATTGGACGGAAAAGCCAACTACGACCTGATTATCCCTCAGATTTTGAGCAGGCTCCCCGATGTGCTGCTTGCCGTAATACTGGTGCTGGTGCTGGCGGCGTCGGTCTCCACTTTGAGCGGCATCACCCTGACTTCCTGCTCGGCGGTTGCCATGGACTTTATCGTCTCGGTCTTCAAGCCCGATATGGACCGGAAAAAGACGCTGCTCTTGACCCGCGTCCTCTGCCTGTTGTTTATCATCTGCTCTTACCTCTTAGCCACCATGAAATCGCCCATTCTGACTCTGATGGCCTTCTCCTGGGGCACTATTTGCGCCACCCTCTTGCCCAGTTACCTGTTGGGCCTCTACTGGAAACGAATGAACAAAACGGCTTCTATCTGGAGCATGTGCGTCGGTCTTCTGACTTCGCTGGGGCTGGCGATTTTCTCCGGCTTCCAGTCCGGCAATGCGCCGCTTTTTGGTATCATTGCCACCGCGGTCAGCTTTTTGACCTGCTTCATCGTCACCATGGTGACCAAACCCCATGAGGACAATACCAAATTTTTCCTTGAGGCAGCAGAAGAAAATTCTGCCAACTAATGTAGGACGTTTTTTATACATAGTCGACGCGGAATCGCTCCAAAAATCTCGGTAATGCTTTGAAAGCTGGCTTTTTTGCCGCGTGAGGTACCGCATAAAATCAAATTGCGGCCGTTTTGATTTATCGCGTTAAACTATTGCATCTTTTGCAGAAATATAGTAAAATAAAAGGACATGGTTCGACAACGGGCCGTGTCCTTTGAGTGTTTTTATTAAATACACCGGGGAATATCCGGCTGAAAGGGAGTACATTTGCAATGTTTTTTCAAAAAGAAGTCGAGACAATGAGCCGCAGAGAAATCGAGGCGCTTCAGCTGGATCGCCTGAAATGGGTCGTGGACTACTGCGACCGCAACGTGGAATTTTACCATAAGCGCCTTGAGAAAGCAGGCGTCACCGCCGACAAAATCAAGTCTTTAAAGGACGTGCGCTATATCCCGGTCACCACCAAGGACGATATCCGGGACACTTATCCTTTCGGCCTGTTCGCGCAGCCTATGAAGAATATCGTCCGCATCCACGCCTCTTCGGGTACTACCGGAAAGCCCACCGTTGTGGGCTACACCAAAAAGGACCTGGATACCTGGTCTGACTTAGTGGCCCGCCTCTGCGTCGCCGCCGGAGCTTCCGATGAGGACATCGTGCAGATTTCCTTTGGCTACGGGCTTTTCACCGGCGCGCTGGGCCTTCATTACGGCTTGGAAAAAATCGGCGCCACCGTGGTGCCCTGTTCCTCCGGAAACACCGAGAAACAGGTGATGCTGATGAAGGATTTCGGGACCACCGCTCTCGTCAGCACCCCATCCTACGCCTTACATATGAGTGAAGTCGCCCACGAACACGGCATCACAAACGACCAGCTGAAGCTTCGCCTTGGACTGTTTGGTTCTGAGGGATGCACGCCTGAAATGCGGGATCAGATCGAAAAAAGCTTTGGCGTTTTCGCCACCGACAACTACGGCATGAGCGAGCTGATGGGCCCCGGCGTTTCCGGCGAATGCGAACTTCGCTGCGGCATGCACATCGCCGAGGACCATTTCCTTCCGGAGATTGTCAACCCCGATACCTTGGAACCTGTGGGAGAAGGGGAGACCGGTGAGCTGATTATCACCACCCTGACAAAAGAAGGATTCCCCTTGCTCCGCTACCGGACAAAAGACCTGACCACCATCACCTACGAGCCCTGCAAATGTGGTCGTACCCACGCACGCATGGAAAAAATCAAGGGCCGCAGCGACGATATGCTGAAAATTCGCGGTGTCAACGTGTTCCCGACCCAGATCGAGAGTGTTTTGATGAGCCAGCCCCACATCGGCGGCCATTATGAGCTCATTATCCGCCGGGAAGGCTACCGGGATACCCTGGAAGTCCGGGTGGAACTGATTAACGGCGAGCTTTTGGAGCATTACAGCGAGCTGGAAGCCCTTCGCAACAGCATTCACGCCCAGTTAAAGACGGTTTTGGGCATCGAGAGTAAGGTTACCCTCTGTGAGCCCAAGACTCTGGAACGCTATCAGGGCAAGGCCAAACGTATTGTCGACCTGAGGAAACAATAGGAAGTTTTTTAGCGAACAAACACGATCAATAAAGATGTAGATAGAAGAATTAGGAAAGGGTTGAATCATTTGAAGAAGCTAATGTTGGGTAACGAAGCGGTCGCCCGCGGCGTTTATGAAGCGGGAGGCAGGGTGGTATCCAGCTACCCCGGCACTCCCAGCACCGAGATTACAGAATTTTTAGCAAAATACGATGACGTCTATTCCGAGTGGGCTCCCAATGAAAAGGTGGCCATGGAGGTTGCTATCGGCGCATCCATCGGCGGACGTCGGTCTTTCTGCGCTATGAAGCACGTAGGATTAAACGTTGCGGCTGACCCGCTGTTTACCGCCTCCTATACCGGTGTGAATGCCGGCCTCGTCATCGGTGTGGCCGACGACCCGGGCATGCACTCCTCCCAGAACGAGCAGGACTCCCGCCACTATGCGGCGTCCGCCAAAATTCCCATGGTGGAGCCTTCCGACTCCCAGGAATGCATCGACTATGTCAAAGCAGCCTACAACCTATCCGAGCATTATGACACCCCGGTGCTGCTTCGTATGTCCACCCGTATCGCCCATTCCCAGAGCATCGTCGAGACGAAAAAGCCTCTCGACCTGCCCTTGAAGGAATATAAAAAGGACCCGGCCAAATATGTCATGATGCCCGGCTACGCCAAACTCAAACACCCGATGGTGGAAAAGCGCACCGAGGCTTTGCAGGAATACGCTGAAACAAGCGCTTTCAACCAAGTGATCTTAAACAAAGGGGCCAACGTGGGCGTCATTTGCGCCGGCACTACCTACACCTACGCCCGCGAGGCGTTGGGCGACAGGGTAAGCTACCTGAAACTGGGGCTGATTCACCCGATGCCCGTCAAGCTGATTCGGGATTTTGCCGCTAAAATGAGCAAGGTTTACGTCATCGAGGAGCTGGACGACTTTATCGAGACTCACTGCCTAAAAATCGGCGTTCCGGTCATCGGCAAAGAGTTGTTCGGTTTTGTCGGCGAGTTCTCTCAAAAGCTGATTGCCGAAAAAATCCTGGGGGAGACCCCGGAAACCTATGTGTTTAAAGAAAACGTCCCCGTCCGCCCGCCCGTCATGTGCGCCGGGTGTCCTCACAGAGGCCTTTTCTATACGCTTCAGAAATTAAAGCTCACCGTGTTTGGCGATATCGGATGCTACACTTTGGGCGCGCAGGCGCCGCTTTCCGCTATCGACACAACCATCTGTATGGGCGCTTCCATCTCCGGACTCCACGGCTTTAACACCGCAAGGGGCGAGGAATCCGCCTCCAAATCGGTCTGTGTCATCGGCGACTCCACCTTTATCCATTCCGGCGTCACCGGGCTCATTGACATTGCCTACAACAAAGGAGTTTCCACTGTTATCATCCTCGATAACTCCATCACCGGCATGACCGGCCATCAGCAAAACCCCACAACCGGGTACACCATCAAGGGCGATCCCACGGCGGCGGTTTCGCTGGAAAAACTCTGCGCTGCTGTCGGCATTAACAGGGTGCGGGTCTGCGACCCCTACAATTTAAAGGAAACTATGGACGCCGTCAAGGAAGAAATCGCAGTAGCGGAGCCTTCTGTCATCATTTCGAGACGTCCCTGCGCCCTCTTAAAATACGTCAAGCACAAAGCTCCCCTGAAAATCGACGTGGACAAATGCCGTGGCTGCAAGGCTTGCCTCAAGCTTGGGTGCCCTGCCATCAGCGTACCTGACGGCAAAGCTCAGATCGACAACACCCTCTGCGTAGGCTGCGGACTCTGTGCCGACCTGTGCCCCTTTGACGCCATCGTCGAATAACACCGGAAAGGATTGGTATACCCATGAATAAAAATATAATGATCGTGGGAGTCGGCGGACAGGGAAGCCTCCTTGCAAGCAAACTCCTGGGAAACGTGGTCATGGCCTCCGGCTACGACGTTAAAGTGTCGGAAGTCCACGGCATGGCCCAGCGGGGCGGCAGCGTTGTCACCTACGTCAAATATTCCGACGACAAAGTGTATTCCCCCGTCATCAACGAAGGGGAAGCAGACATGATTATCTCCTTTGAACTGCTGGAAGCGGCCCGCTGGCTGCCGTACCTGAAAAAAGGCGGCACCATCGTCGTCAACAACCAGCAGATTTCTCCCATGCCCGTCATCACCGGCGCCGCTGTCTACCCGGAGAACATCGCTGATAAGCTGGACGCCGTCGTCGAAGACCTGATTGTCGTGGACGCTTTGAGCTTAGCGGAAGAGGCGGGAAGCGCCAAAGCGGTCAACGTAGTGCTTATGGGTGTAGCGTCGAAAAACCTGGGCTTTTCGGAAGAGGCCTGGCAGAACGCCTTGACGGCCTGTGTCCCCGAAAAATTTTTAGAGCTCAATAAAAAAGCCTTTGCCTTGGGACAAAATCGGTAATACAGGCGTCGGGACTTGCCGGGAGGGAAGGACAGCCGCCTTTGAAAGGAATGGTTAACAATGGGGAACTACTGGAACCCTGAAATCGAGTGCCTGTCTCGGGAGGACATGCGCGCTCTCCAGAGTAAACGCCTCATAGACGTGGTAACCAGGGTCTATGAGAACGTTCCGCACTACCGCCGGAAGATGGATGCCGTCGGCCTGAAGCCGTCGGACATTCGTTCCATCGACGACCTTTGTAAGCTTCCCTTTACCACCAAACAGGATCTTCGGGACACCTATCCCTACGGGATGTTCGCTGTCCCCATGGACGAGGTCAACCGGATCCACGCCTCTTCCGGCACCACCGGCAAGCAGACGGTAGTGGGCTATACCGCGGGTGACTTAGACATCTGGGACGAGGTGGTCGCCCGGGCGATTACCAGCATCGGCGGCGGCAAAAAAGACTTTTTCCACGTTTCTTACGGTTACGGCCTCTTCACCGGCGGTCTGGGCCTTCACGGCGGCGCCACAAAGGTGGGCGCGTCGGTGATTCCCGTCTCCACCGGCAACACTAAGCGGCAGGTTCAGATCATCAAGGATTTCGGTTCAACGATGATCTGCTGTACTCCTTCCTACGCTCTTTATATCGCCGAGACGATGGAGGAGATGGGGCTTACTCCTGACGACATCAATCTGAAAGCCGGCATCTTCGGCGCCGAGCCTTGGACGGAGGAAATGCGCCGGGAAATCGAACGCCGTCTTGGAATTAAAGCCTACGACATTTATGGACTCTCTGAAATCATGGGGCCGGGTGTCGCCTGCGAATGCTCCGAACAGGCGGGCATGCACGTGGCGGAAGACCACTTTATCCCCGAAATCATCGACCCTGACACCGGCGAAGTGCTGCCGGATGGGGAAGAAGGGGAACTGGTTTTCACCTGCGTCACCAAGGAAGCCCTTCCTCTCATCCGCTACCGCACCCGGGATATCGCCAAGCTCAATGTGGAGCCTTGTAAGTGCGGCCGCACCACCGTCCGTATGTGCAAACCTCGCGGCAGAAGCGACGATATGCTGATTATCCGCGGTGTAAACGTATTTCCTTCACAGGTGGAAAGCGTTCTGCTGGAGCTGGGCTTCGCTGCCCCTCACTACCAGCTCATCGTCGACCGGGTCGATAATCACGACACGCTGGAGATCTTAGTCGAGATGGACTCCTCGTTCTTCTCCGATACCGTCGCCGGCATCGAGAAAAAAGAGCGGCAGATTCGCAACATGCTGGATTCCACCCTTCAGATCGCCGCGTCGGTCAAACTGGTGGAGCCCAAGTCCCTGGGTCGCACCGAAGGCAAATCAGTGCATGTCATCGACAAGAGAAAATTGATTGACTAAGCGCCGGTAAACCCGGTTTTGGCTCACTTTTTGGAATAAAAAGGGGCAAAACCGGCACAATATGATTGCAGAAAGGGTGTTCCTTATGATTATCAAGCAGCTTTCTATTTTCGTGGAAAACAAACGGGGCCGTCTGGCTGAAATTACCGGGCTTTTGCATGAAGCTCAGATAGATATCCGGGCGCTCTGCATCGCCGACACTAAGAATTTCGGTATTCTCCGTCTCATTGTCGACGACCCGGACAAGGCGGAAAAGGTGCTCAAGGAAAACGACTGCACTGTTTCTCTGACCAACGTTTTGACCATCCGCATCGATGACCAGCCCGGTGGCCTCGCCACCCCCATGAAGATTCTCAGCGACTACGACATCAGCGTCGAGTACATGTACGCCTTTATTTCCAAAGACGTGAACTCCGCTTACGTTATCCTCCGGGTGGACGACAACGATAAGGCCATCGAGGTATTTCAGAAAAACGATGTGACGATGGTTTCCGCCGAGGAAATCTACAATATGTAAGCAGCTCAGCACAGAAGTGCTACTAAGAGCTTGCCGTCCGGGAAGGACGGTGCGTTGAAGCGGCTTTTGCGGGAAAACAACAGCGTAAGCATCTTTGACCTCGAATTGCCAAAGGTGCTTACGCTGTTGATACCTGTTCTTGCACAGCAGGCCCGGAAGGGCGCATAAAAGACGGAGGAATCCATATGAAGACATCTACCGAAATCGCATCTATTGCCAAACATGTGGGCGAGGAAAAAGCAATCTTGTATGTTGCCCAGGCCGGTTTTGACGCCTGGGATTTTTCCATGTTCGAGATGGCCCGGTTTGATTGGAAAAGCCGCGGCGTACTGGACACCGACCATCCTCTGAGAAAGGAAAACTACCTTTCTTTTGCCAGAGAGCTGCGGAAAATCGGGGAGGACAACGGCCTTGTCTGCAACCAGTCCCACGCGCCTTTTCCCGTTTCCTGTCCCGAAATCAGAGATTTCTTAAAACGAGCAATCGAATGCACGGCCGAGGCGGGCGGGGGGATCTGCGTCATTCACCCGGACAACAACAAGTCCCCGGAGGAAAACGCCGAAATGTTTCAGGAGCTACTGCCCTTTGCAAAAGGCCACGGCGTAAAAATCGCCACTGAGAATATGTGGAACTGGGACAGTAAGCGCGGTCACGCGGCCCCTGCCGCCTGTTCCGACGAAAAAAGCTTCCTGGCTCATTTAAGCGCGGTGAACGATCCGTATTTGGTAGCCTGCCTGGATATCGGCCACGCCGAGATGGAGGGGCTCAATACCTCTGCGGAGAAAATGATTCTTGCCCTTGGCGATCAGCTGCAGGCTCTCCATCTCCACGACAACGACCAACATGACGACAGCCACGCCATCCCCTTCTCGATGAAGATCGATTTTGACAAGGTGGTGCGTGCTTTGAAAGCCGTTGACTACCAAGGGTATTTTACCCTTGAGGCGGATACCCATCTGACTGGAAGGAACCTCGACCAAGTGGAAGCGGGCGTCAAAGAGATGGGCGCCGCCGCCAGAAAGCTTGCCGATATGTTCGACAGTCTGTAATGCGGGTGAAAGCGGCGTTTTGACCGGTCTGTGGACTAAGGCGGTGCATCGCACGATAAGGCTTTCCGCCAGAGGGATAGAGAACCTTACATATGACAAAATGAAAACCAGCCGGATCTTTTTAGGTCCGACTGGTTTTGTCATCCTTATGCCACAGTGTGAGTCAATAGGGGATTGATAAAAGTAGAATTTCCGTCACTATGCTCAAATTTTTCTCAAAAAAGAGAGATATTTCGACAAATTATGTATAATATATTGCATAATCGTTTATAATATGTTATCATATATCCATTATATGCCGTTTTTAGTCGAACACGGCAGGGCTGTGCGTTGCATGGCTATGCCTAAATCAAAAGATTTGGGCAATCAAAGTATGGAAAAACATAGTTTCCTCCGGCAGAATTGGAGGGTAAGCCGCTGTTTTTTCCTATGTTGCTTTGACAAAAATATGTTCGAACAGGCTTGTTCGGACCCGAAGGGATGTTGCACAAATGGTAGGAACGTTTTGGGCGCTGGTCCCGCCGATTATCGCAATCGGGCTGGCGCTGATCACCAAGGAAGTTTATTTCTCTTTGCTTTTGGGAATCCTGGCCGGCGGCCTTTTCTACACCAACTTCCACATCGGCGAAACGATGCAGACCTGCATCAACGTCATGTCGGAAAAGGTGGGTGAAAATGTACCGATTCTGATTTTCCTGGTCCTGCTGGGCATGATCGTCGCGCTGGTCACCAAGTCAGGGGCTTCGCGAGCCTACGGCAAATGGGCGACCAAGTCCATCAAAACGCAGCGAGGCGCTTTGTTCGCCACTGCGGGTTTGGGCGCCTTGATCTTCGTAGACGATTACTTCAACTGCCTGACCGTGGGCACCGTCATGGGCCCCGTTACCGACCGGCACAAGGTCTCCCGGGCGAAGCTTGCCTATATCATCGACGCCACAGCGGCTCCGGTCTGCATCATCGCCCCCATTTCCAGCTGGGCGGCAGCCGTAACCTCCTCACTGCCGGAAGGGTCCACCATCGATGGTTTCAACCTTTTCCTGCGGACGATTCCCTTTAACCTGTACGCGCTGCTCACATTGCTCATGGTGGCGTTTATTATCTTCTTCCAGTTTGATTTCTCCAAAATGAAGAAATATCAAACCGCTCACGAAAAAGACGCGAACCTTTTCGAACTCGAAGAGGAAGACGATGGCAAGAAGGGCAAAATCTGCGATTTGATTATCCCCATCATCGTCCTCATTGTGGTCTGCATCCTCTGTATGCTGTACACCGGCGGCATTTTGGAAGGAAAAGGCATCATTGCCGCGTTTTCCGACTGCAGCGCCGGCATGTCCTTAGCGATGGGCGGCTTTATCAGCATCATCCTCATCGGTTTGCTGTACCTGCCCCGGAAAATCATCACCTTTACCGAATTTGCCGAGAGCCTGGTGGAAGGCTTTAAAGCCATGGTTCCCGCTATCCTGATTCTGACTCTGGCCTGGACCCTGAGCGGCCTTTGCCGCGCTGAATACCTGGATGCCGGCGGATTTGTCGGCAACTTGGTAGGCGGCAGCACCATGGCTATGGGTCTGATGCCGGCCATTCTCTTCCTGGTGGCCCTGGGCCTTGCTTTCGCCACTGGAACTTCTTGGGGTACCTTCAGCATCCTGGTTCCCATCGCCATGGCGATTTTTGGCGGTCAGGACAGCCAGATCCTCGTCATCACCGTTGCGGCTATTTTGGCGGGCGCAGTCTGCGGCGACCATATTTCACCTATCTCCGACACCACCATCCTGTCTTCGGCGGGAGCCCGGTGTAATCACCTGGATCACGTTTCGACGCAGATTCCCTATGCTTTACTGGTGGCTGGAGTCTGCTTTGTCGGCTACCTCATCTCCGGCCTCACCGGAAACGGTTGGCTGGGGCTCGGATTCGGCATCGTGGCGCTGATTGTAATTCTCACCGTTATTATGCAGACCCAGAAACATCGCGCCGCTCAGACAGCAGAAACAGAAAGCTAAAACGGAGCGCAGCGGTTGAACGATTCCTATTGGATGAAGCGGCCGTTCCCTACAAAAATAGAAGTGAAACACCCTCTGGGAAATCCAGAGGGTGTTTTTTAGTGGATGCACCGCATTTAAAAAGCAGGTTCTGAAAAAGGAACCTGCTTTTACAGAAAATAGAGCCTCAATAATGGGCGGGGGAGAGTGTTGCTGCCTCGTCGCTGTCCGCCTGGGGCCTATTTTCGCACGATAGTGAGATTGTCCAGGATAAAGTTGTCGTAATCGCTGTTTTTGGGAGCATTTTCGTTCATCTTGGTGTAGCCGTAAATGCCGAACCAGGTCTGGCCGCTTTTATCGCCTGTGATGGTGAACTTGGCATGGCCGGGTTTGCCGCCCATGGCTACCGACAGGGGAATGAGCTTTTGGGGCGTTCCGGACACCTCGCCGTATCCCACGGCAATGGCGTAGCCGTTTGCGACGCCCATCTCGTAATCGAAGCTCACCTCGTAGGTGACGCCCGGCTCAAACCGGAAGTTCTGGGGGATAGTCTGGTACACCAGCTTGTTTTTGCCCGCCATGTCGTAGACCTTCAGCGACCAGTTGCCGCTGATGACGTCGTCCAGCTTTTTGGCGTCCCAGCCCGACTGGGTATAGGGGGCGTGTTTCTCCGACAGATGCTGGCGATTGTCGATGGGGCCTTCAATGCCGGCCACCACAAAGGGATACTCGCCCTGGACGACGTTTTCAAAGTCCTGGGTGAACTTCGTCACATTTCCGTTTCCGTCATAGGTGAAGTTTGAAGCGTTGTTTTCCACCACCCGCACATCGTCGAAGTAGGTGTTGCCGCTGCCGGCGTCCCTGCTCAAGGTCAGCGTCGCGGTGCCGCCGGATGGCGCGGTAAAGAAAACGTACATGTTCTGGAAGTAGCTGGTATCTCCCTCCGCCGGGTATTTGATGTTGTGGACGTTAGCGCCGATGTAGTTTTGGGCGATGGAGCGGTTTGTGTAATTGGAGCCCAACACCTTCCCGCTGGAATCGGTCACCGTGATGGAGGCCTTGGCGTCGCTGCGGTTGTCCACGCCCACGTAGACGGCGTACTGCTTGCCTGCGGTGAGGTTTGTGATAGTTTGCTTGACCGAAGCCTGGCCGCTCATCTTGAGCATGGGGATCTGATAGCCTGTCTGATACCGCTCCGCGCTTCCGGATACGGTCCAGTTGTCGCTCAAATTGGCGGCGTTGAAGGAAACGTCCTTTAAGTGGGTTCCGGTGCTCCAGGAGACCGTCGGGGTGGCGGAACTGCCGCGGGTGACGACATAGGGGGTATTAGCCTTGGCGTTTAAGGTGATTTTGCCGTTTTTCACCGGCACGGTGGTCTCATTGACGCGGCCGTTGTCGGTGAGCTCGTAGACCTTTACGTCCTTGAGGCCCTTCCAGCTGGAAAT
>CABUOE010000035.1 GCA_902493155.1 uncultured Eubacteriales bacterium | reverse complement strand
CCCTTTGAGACGAAAACCGAGCGGACGCCGACTCTCAAGGACGGCACTACCAAGGTCGTCACCGCAGGCGTTCCCGGGCAGAAAACCACCGTCTATAAAGAGTACGTCGTGGACGGCGTTGTGCAGGAATCTGAAGTAGTGGAGGAGCGAATCGACAAAAAGCCGGTCACCGAAACTGTGCTTTTAGGCGACAAGACGGCTCCGGTATCTCCCTTGGCGGCTCCCGCGTCCCTGACGCTGGACGCCAACGGCAACCCTACAAGCTATGTGAAGAAGCTCACCGGTAAGGGAACTGCTTACAGTGCCCGTAAAGGTGCGAAAACAGCCAGCGGACGCTATGCGGTTGTAGGCCACGTGGCCGTTAATCCGAAAGTGATTCCTTATGGCACCAAGCTTTACATCAAGGCAGCTGACGGTTCGTTTACCTACGGTTACGCCATTGCGGCGGACACCGGAACGGCTTTGATGGATGGGCGGGTTCTGGTTGACCTTTTCTTTGACACCAATCAGGAATGTTACGCTTTTGGCGCAAAGAAAATGGAAGTTTATGTTTTGGAATAATTCATTCACTGCAAAAGAGAGCGAATCCCGGCCCTGGGGCCGGGATTTTTCATGCCCTAAAAAATTTAAAAAAACTCTTGACAGCAGCGCTTTTTTGTGGTAAAGTATAGAAAACCTTTGAGAGGGAGATAAAACCGAAGGCGCACTCACAGAGAGCCGGGGATGCTGGGAACCCGACAGGAACGCGGATCGGACAAATGGACCCTTGAGGGCGCAGGGAAAGGCGATTTTGCTGAGTATCATGCGACGTAGAGCTCACGTTACAGAGCTTAGAATGTGTCAGCATTCGTTGAGAGGGCGTTTTATAAACGCCAAACAAGGTGGTACCGCAGGTTGCATTTTGAGCGCTTGTCCTTGGACATTGGATCCGAGAGACAGGTGCTTTTTTAATTCCCATTTTTGCAGGAGGGATTTGTATGAACCGTTTACTCATGCGCTTTGGATTTACAGGAATATGGCGAAGCGGAAAACAACAGGCCGTAAAATCAACATCGAACTGAAGAAAGGAAAGCCGGTAAACAACTCCGGCATGGTGAATCATATGAAAAAGTTTTTAAGCGTTTTGACCGCATCTATTTTGTCCGCTACGATGCTTGCATCCTGTGGAGATAACGGAGGTTCTTCTCAGAGCTCTAACGAAATGAAGAAAATCGGCGTCGTCCAGATCATCGAGCACAAATCTCTGGACACCATCCGCGACAGCTTTACCGAGCAGATGGAAACCCTGGGTTATAAGGACGGGGAAAACTGTTCCATCCAGTACAAGAGCGCACAGGGCGACCAGAATACCTTAAACTCCATCATCCAGGGATTCCAGGGCGATAAGGTGGATGTAATCGTCGCCATCGCGACTCCTACGGCCCAAGCTGCCGCTTCCGCCGCCAAAGATATCCCCGTAGTCTTCTCCGCTGTAACTGATCCCGTTGCCGCAGGTCTCGTATCCGATATGGATAAACCCGATAAGAACATCACTGGAACTTCCGACGCCGTTCAGGTGGAGAAAATCCTCGATTTGGCCCTCCAGCTGACTCCCGATATCAAAACACTGGGCGTTCTCTATAACACCGGCGAAGCGAACTCCGAGTCCAACCTCCAGAAGGCAAAAGCCTTTGCGGATGAGCATGGCTTGACCATTGTGGAAGGGGTTGCCACCAATACTTCTGAGGTACAGCAGGCCGCGCAGGTTCTGGCTGATAAGGTTGACGCCATCTTCGCGCCCAACGACAACACCATCGCCAATGCTATGGCTGCAGTTGCCGAAGTGACTAAGAAAGCCAAAGTCCCGGTTTACACCGGCGCTGATTCGATGGTTTCCGACGGGGGCTTCGCCACCATCGGTATCGACTATACCGAACTTGGTCATGAGACCGCCAATATGGCCGACGCCATTCTCAAAGGCACAAGCACCGCCGACCTTCCGGTCAAAGTCTTCAAGGACGACCTGAATACCTATATCAATGAAACCACTGCGGCAGAAATCGGCGTCACCATCCCCGACGAAATCCTCAATGGTGAGAGAACCGTTTTGATGCAGTAACCCCATGTGCAGCAGAACATTTGCGGCGGTGTTTTCCCAAAGGACACCGCCGTATTGGCTTTTTCATAACAGGCAAAGGAGTTAAACGTTATGTCTTTATCGGTAATACAGGGAGCCCTGGAGCTGGGACTGATATTTGCCATCATGTCCTTGGGTATTTTTATTTCGTTTCGCATTCTCAACATCCCCGACCTGACCATCGACGGCACCTTCACCCTGGGCACATCGGTGTCCGCCATCTTTGCCGTTAACGGCCATCCGGTGCTGGGGGTGATCTTCGCTCTCATCGCAGGAGGCTTGGCCGGCTGCGTCACCGGCTTTTTGCAGACCAAGATGAAGGTTCAGCCTATTCTGGCGGGTATTCTCACCATGACGGCGCTGTATTCGGTAAACCTGCGGGTCATGGGGCAGAAGCCCAACCTTTCTCTGTTCGATAGGGAGAGCATTTTTTCCGGCCTCACAAGGCTTATAGGAGAACAGTACGCGAATCTTGTGATGATCGCGCTGATTCTCGTCGTCTCCATCGTGGTGATTTTCTTTTTCCTCAAAACCCAGCTGGGTATGTCTCTGCGGGCCACCGGAGACAACGAGGATATGGTTAGGGCTTCCTCCATCAACTCCGACGCTATGAAAATCATGGGCTTGGCCATCGCAAATGCCTTCGTGGCGCTGGCGGGCGCCATTCTCGCCCAGTATCAGAGCTTTTCTGATGTCAGCGGCGGCATCGGCATGATGGTGGTGGGACTTGCCTCCATTATCGTCGGCGAGGCTATCTTTGGGCGTAAATCCATTATCCGCAGCCTTTTAGCGGTTGTCATCGGCGCGGTGGTTTATCGCTTCGTGCTGACCATTGCATTGCGTATCGGCTTGAAAGCGGGAGACTTAAAGCTTTTCTCTGCCATTCTCGTTACCATCGCCATCTGTATCCCCACCTTGAAGAGCTATATCATGAAAAGGAGGAGCCGTCGTGCTAAAGATTGAACACGTCAACATCACTTTCAATAAAAATACCGTCAATGAGCGGCGGGCGCTCCAGGATGTAAGCTTGACGCTGGAATCGGGGGATTTCGTAACGGTCATCGGCTCCAATGGTGCGGGAAAATCTACCCTCTTAAACGTAATTTCCGGAACCTATGAGGCCGACAGCGGCAAAGTACTCTTAGATGGCAAAAATATCACCTATCTGAAAGAACACAAGCGGGCCCGGAAAATCGGCCGGCTGTTTCAGGATCCACTGAAAGGGACTGCCCCCCACATGACCATCGAGGAAAACCTGGGGCTTGCCTACAGTCGAGGCAAAAAGCGGGGCTTTTCTTTGGGGGTTAAAAAATCCGATGAGGAATTTTTCCGGGAGAAGCTGCGGGAACTGAACCTGGGGCTGGAAGATCGCCTCAAGACTCCAATGGGCCTCCTGTCCGGGGGACAGCGGCAGGCGGTTACCCTGCTGATGGCCACCATCGTGACGCCTGCGCTGCTGCTTTTAGATGAGCATACGGCGGCTCTCGACCCTAAGACGGCGGAACAGGTCATGCGGCTTACCGACGAAATCGTTAAGGAACATCAAATCACCACCCTGATGATTACCCACAACATCAAAAACGCCTTAGAGTATGGCAATAAGACGCTGGTCATGAGCCAGGGCAAGGCGCTGATGATGTTAGAGGGCGAAGAGCGGGCCAACATGACGGTGGAAAAGCTCATGGAGCTTTACTCTTCTACAGCAGAGGACAGCTTTTCCGACAAAATGATATTGGATTAATAGAAAGCGGCGTTCTTAAAACAGAGCGCCGCTTTTGCAACAATAAAAATTTTTTTACGATTATTATTGACAAATGTAGAGAAAGACGCTATAATGTAATAAATTGACAATTGTAGAGAAAGGAAGCGACACTATGCCACAGCAAGAAAATCAGATATTGAGCGAAGAGCATCTGCCTGATGCGGAACTGGAGATTATGGGGGTTCTCTGGCGCTCGGACGAGCCGATGAAAACGGCGGGTATTCACAAAGCACTGGAAAAAGAGAAAAACTGGTCCATCTCCACTGTTCACGCCTTGCTGGCCCGTCTGACGGAGCGGGGTTTCGTGGAGCTTGAGAAGCGGGGCAGGCTCAAATATTACACCCCTCTGGTAGCCAAAGACAACTATCAGAAAAAGGAGACCAAAAGCTTTTTGCAGAAATTTTATCAGAATTCCGCAAAAAGTCTCATTGCCACCTTGGTGGAAGAGCAGGCCGTCACACCGGAGGAATGGCTGGAGCTTTGCCGGATGTTTGAGGAGGAAAAGTAATGGAACGGATTTTTCTATCAATTGTTTTGCTGAGCGCCGCCACAGGGATTCTGGCACTGCTGCTGAAAGGTTTTTTTCGTTTTTCGAAAAAGCAGTATCGCGCCCGTTCAAAATGCATGGTCTGGACCGCGCTGCTTCTTTCCATGATGCTTCCGTTTTCGATTAATATGGAGAAGCCGTTTACAGGCGTTTTGCCGACGGGGACGGTTTCCTCACAAAATCAGTTTACCCTGCTTCCCGGCGAAACGGCGGCTTACGCGGGCCTTCAAATCCCGGAAAACAACTGGATTACCGTCTTTACCTGGCTGTGGCTGGGGGGAATGGCGCTGATGCTCCTGGTAAAATTCATCTGCTACGCTGCTTTTTCCAGCAAGCTGAAACAACAGAGCGAAATGGAGCGAGATGCTCAAATCAATCAGACTGTAAAAGAAATTTGCGGCAGATTGGGCATCCGGAGGCAAGTAAGACTCTATCGGACAACTGAAACGGAAACCCCTTTATTAATGGGAATTTTCCGCCCTTCCATCTATCTGCCGGAGAATTCCTGGACGGCAAAGCAGGAAAAATTAGTTCTTCTTCACGAATTGTCCCATTGCAAAAGTCATGATCTTCTCCTTCGATTCCTGTTGATGCTCGTCACGGCGGTGCATTGGTTTAATCCGGCAGTGTACCTGATCGGGCGGGAGTTGAAGGACGATTTGGAAGAGGCCTGTGACGCTGCGGTTCTGGAGCAGAGCAGTATGGAAACTCGCAAACTCTATGGAAAAACCGTACTGGAAACCGCTTGCCGTCAGAGCACAGGTTTTCCACTGGTATCCGCGACTTTTGCAACCCATCACAGTAGGCTTAAGAACCGCTGCCAAAGGATTCTCAGCGGCGATGGCGCTCTCTGTTGGGGCAAGGGCCTTATGATCGGGGCGTGTTCGCTGGCTGCGGCGCTGGTCGTCGCGTGTGCGCTGATTCCCAAACCACAGGTATCCGCAGACGATCAAAAGGTTCCTCCGGCTTCCTTCCAACATGAGTTGGAAGCTGCCGCGGCGCCGGTTGAGGTGGAAAGCTGGCTGTTTCCGCTGGAAGGCGATCTGTATGTGACGGCCCCTTATGGAGAAGGACTTTACTCCTTCCACAAAGGACTGGACGTGACCCGGGAGGGCATTTCAGGCGAGGAAGTCCATGCCGCGAAAGCCGGCGTTGTTGTGACCGCCAACACCGCGTCCCACGCTTATGGCAACTATGTGGTCATCGACCATGGGGACGGCTATGAGACCCTTTACGCCCACTGCCAGTCGTTGGCGGTGGAAGAAGGTCAGCAGGTGGCCCAAGGTGAAACCATTGCGTTTGTCGGTTCTACCGGAAACTCAACCGGCCCCCATCTTCACTTTGAAGTGCAGAAGAACGGGGAGCTTTTCGATCCTGCCCAAATTTTCCCTGATTTAAAAGAGCTGGGATAGTTTGGCTGGCAGCTTTTCCGATTTGGAATACACCTCCAGGAATTTCCAAATAAAAATTCAGCATTTCGTAACAAATTTATGGACGAATTATGGTACGATTTGAGTGACAATTTGTAATTATTTTGTAACTATTTCGCCTTTTTTCGAAATTTCTACAAAAAATATGCCGGTTTTCCTTGCTTTTTTGCTAAAAAAGAGGTAACATATATAATGTATACTTAGGGTAATAGTTTGCCTGTGTCAGGAGCGCTTACTGCACGGGACTTGTTGCTGCTTTGGAATATTATATTGGAAAAAGGGGTAGTAAATTATGTCAAATCGACTTTTTCAAGGTGTAGTCCATCAGATGAGAGATGCCATTGACCGGGTGATCGGCGTAATTGATGAAACGTCCGCTATCATTGCGTGCAGTGATCTGTCAAAGATCGGAAACAACAGCGACTATTATGCAGTTGATTTTGGTGACTCCCATGATGTATTCGTCCGCGACGGATACACCTATAAGCCTTTTGGCCCCCATATCAAAGCCGATTATGCGGTTTTTGTGGAAGGAACTGATGAGACTGCGGCTCGTTATGCCCAGATCCTCTCCATTTCTCTTTCCAGCATCAAGCAGTATTACGATGAGAAGTACGACCGCAACAACTTCATCAAGAACGTGGTTTTGGACAACATCCTCCCCGGCGACATCTACATCAAGGCCCGTGAGCTTCATTTCAATATCGACGTAAGCCGCGTGGCGCTTCTCATCCGCGTGGTGACCGCTAACGATGTTTCTGCTTACGAGGTCATCCAGAATCTGTTCCCTGACAAGCAGAAGGATTTCGTTTTCAACATCAGCGAGACCGATATCGTTTTGATTAAAGAAACCAAGGTCGGTATTGAATCCAAAGACCTGGAAAAACTGGCGCGCTCCATTGTGGATACCCTCAGTTCTGAATTCTATACCAAGGCAGTTGTCGGCATCGGCACCAGCGTCGTCGGCGTAAAAGATCTGGCCCGCTCTTTCAAGGAGGCCCAGATCGCTCTGGAAGTCGGCAAGGTGTTCGACACCGAGGAATCTATCGTCAGCTACGACAACCTGGGTATCGCGAGACTGATTTATCAGCTTCCCACCACCCTGTGTGAAACCTTCCTGAAGGAAGTGTTTAAAACCGGTTCCATTGATTCATTGGATCATGAAACCCTGTTTACCATTCACCGGTTCTTTGAAAACAACCTGAATGTTTCCGAGACGTCCAGAAAACTGTTCGTCCACAGAAACACGTTGGTTTACCGTTTGGAAAAAATCAAGAAACTCACCGGGCTGGATTTGAGAGAGTTCGACCACGCCATCATCTTCAAGATCGCGCTGATGGTCAAGAAATACCTCACCTCTAATCCGATGAAGTTCTGATCCCTGCCGTTCTGTTCCGCAGGGAGCGTACAGAGAGAATAGGGGCAGGTAATTTACCTGCCCATCCTTTTGGGGCTTCCCCAGTAACGGAGGAAGCTCTATATTTTAGCAATCTTCGCGAAAAAAGAGAGAAAAGGGCGTTTGAGAGAGGATGTTAGCATGATCGATTTGATAGACGTCTCGTTTCAGTATCAAAACGGGACGGAGGCACTCAAAAATATCAATCTGCGGGTCAACAACGGCGAATTTGCCTTTGTCGTCGGTTCTTCCGGCGCGGGTAAAAGCTCGATTTTAAAGCTTTTGCTCCGGGAGGAAATCGCCACGTCGGGACAGGTTATCGTCAACGGCTATAACTTAAACCGGCTGAAAAACCGGCAGATTCCAAATTTTCGAAGAAGCATCGGCGTTGTGTTTCAGGATTTCAGACTGATCCCCAACATGACGATTTACGATAACGTGGCGTTTGCCCTTCGGGTGACTGACGCCTCGGTAAAGACCATCCGCCAGCAGGTGCCTTATGTGCTGGAACTGATGAACTTAAAACACAAAGCCCGTATGTACCCTTACGAGATTTCGGGCGGTGAGCAGCAGAGGGTCGCTTTGGCGAGGGCGCTGGTCAACGACCCGCCTCTCATCGTAGCGGACGAGCCTACCGGAAACATCGACCCGGAATTCTCCTATGAGATCGTAGAGATGCTCAAAGCCATCAACAAATGCGGAACCACCATTTTGATGGTTACCCACGAGCATGACATGGTAAAATATTTCGGCGGCCGCACCATCAACATCGAGGAAGGCCGCGTGGTGTTTGACGATTACATAGGAGGTGCCTATGAGGGCTAGTAGTTTCAGGTACCTCGTGAAAAACGGTATCAAAAATTTATGGAACAACCGCATGATGACCGTGGCGTCCATCGGCACACTGATTGCCTGCCTGTTGATCGTCGGATTTGCGGTTTTGTTCAGCATCAATGTAGACAACATTGTGAAATTCGTCGGTGAGCAGAACGAAATTGTCGTGTTCGTCGATTTGGATGCACCGGAAGGGTACAGCGATACGCTGCAGTCCCAGCTATCCCAGATGGAGGGCTTGGGCGATATCACCTATGTTTCCAAAGACCAGGCCATGGACGACGTCATCAACAAATATCTGGACGGCGACGTGGGGCTGATGGACGGCGTCGAGAACGATTTCCTGCCGGAATCCTTCCGCGCCAAAATCCTCGACCCGGAGCATCTGGACACCATTCTCTCCCAGATTGAGAGCATGGATCATATCCTCAAGGTGGACGCGCCCACCGATTTGAGCAACACCTTGATGCACATGCGGAAGATGGTCAATACTTTCGGCGGAGCGATTATCCTTGCGCTGGTCATCGTTTCTCTCGTCATCATCACCAACACCATCCGGGCATCGGTGTTCGCCAGACGGAAAGAAATCAATATCATGAAATATGTAGGCGCCAACAACGCCTTTATCCGGATTCCGTTTATTGTGGAGGGAATCACTTTGGGCCTTATCGCCGCGCTGGCGGCCTTCGGCATCATTTGGGGCGGCTACAATATATTCCTGAACGCGATTACGTCGGAATCCAATACCTGGCTTGCTTCTATTTCCCAGAATTTGGTTCCCTTTAAGCACATCTCCTACCAGATTTTGGGGTATTTCCTCATCTCCGGCATTGTGGTCGGCGGTTTTGGAAGCGCTATGAGCATGAGAGGTCATTTGAAAGTTTAACAGAAGGTTTTTACACAGAATAGGAAAGGGACGGCAGCATGAAAAAATAAGTTTTTCACGCCCGTTTTTGAGCCTTTGCCGCAAAAAATGCGGCGGCAATTTCGGCAAGCCGAAACCGGCTCAAATTCCGACAGAAAGGCAAGGTGATCATAATGAAGAAAAAGAGAATTTGGGCGTTGATTACCGCGTTGTGCCTCACTTGCACAGTTGGCTTTGGGATGACGGGCGAACAGCCGGTTAAGGTTTCAGCCGCTGACTCCCTCAGCGAGATTCAGCAGAAACAAAAAGAAATCCAGAAAAAGCTAAATGAAGCGAAAGCCAATCTAAACAACGTCAACAAGCAGATCGGCGCGGAAAAGCAAAAGCAGGAAGCGCTGGACAACCAGATTTCCCTCAATCAGCAAAAGATAAACGTCCTACAGCAGAGCATTTCGGCCATGAATGCCGATATTGAGGACAAAAACAATCAGATTGCCCAAAAAGAAGAGGATATCTCCAATAAGGAAATTGAGATTGCCGATACATACGAGGCCTTCAAAAAGCGGATGCGCGCCATGTACATGGCAGGGGAGAATTCCTCTTTGGAGATGCTCCTTTCGGCGGAAAGCTTTTCCGACTTTTTGACAAACGCCGAGATGATGAAGGCCATTTCCGCCCACGACCAGCAGCTGGTGGAAGACCTGCGCACCCAAAAAGCTGCTATCGAAGAGGAAAAGGCAGGTATCGAGCAGGATAAGGCGGATATTGAGCAGCGCAAGCAGGAGATCATCATCCAACGGGAAGACATCAAGGCCACTCAGTCTGAGCTGGAGCAGGCTTACTCTCAGAGTCAGGACGCCATGCAGGACTACGATGCCCTGAAAGACCAGTACGAAAATAATCGCGACGCGGCGTTGGAGGAAGAAAAAGCCGTCGAGGCGGAGCTGCAAAACTGGTATAAGACTCACTCTTCCAGCAGTTCCGACGGTTCCACCGCAAACAGTCAGTTTATCTGGCCTCTGCCGGGCTACAGCCGGATTTCCTCCCCCTATGGTTCCCGCTGGGGCGGGTTCCACACCGGTATGGACATTACAGGCGGCGGTGTGTTCGGCGCCAACATTGTGGCGGCGGCTTCCGGAACGGTCATCCAGTCTACCAGCCACTATAGCTACGGCAATTACGTCATCATCGACCACGGCGGCGGATATTCCACTTTGTATGCTCACGCCAGCCAGCTTTTGGTCAGCATCGGTCAGAAGGTGGAACAGGGACAGACCATCGCTAAAGTGGGGTCCACCGGAAACTCCACCGGCCCGCACCTGCATTTTGAGGTTCGCGTCAACGGCAAGCATCAGAATCCGGCTAATTATGTCCATGCTTAATTTGGAGAATGTTTTAAAATATTTTAGAAAATCGGTTTGAAATATTCCTATTTTTCTCATATAATTAGCATCAGGGCTGAATTTGTACGAAGAAACCGGAATATAATTGATACGATCGTGTCAGGCGGCGGCGCGTAGAGCGCCGCTCCAAGTGTAAAGGCTCTATCGAGACGATAGAGCCTTTACACTTGGAGTGTCGGCAATTCCCATCACCCGAAAGTGAGGCAAACTGTATGAACAAAAAAATCTCTTTAGGCGTGGCGATTTGTTTTATGGCCATTGCCGCGGCGATTACCTTTACCATCACCATGTTCTTCTCGCTGAACGTGTTCAATTCGAAAATCGCCAATGTGGACGAGCGGGAACACCTCTACAAGAAACTGTCTGAAATCGATACCTATGTCCGCAACCAGTATTTGGGCGACATCGACGAGGAAAACCTTCTAAACTATGTAGCGCGGGGCTATATGGTCGGAATCGACGACAAATACGCCGCCTATATGACCCAGGAAGAGTACAAATACTATCAGCAGGAAAACGAAGGCACTCTGGTGGGTATCGGCACCACAGCCCGCAAGGACGACAGCGGGTATATTCTCATTGTCGATGTAAAGGAAAACTCTCCGGCGGAAGCGGCAGGTATTCAGGCGGGGGATTTAATCGTCAAGGTGAACGATGAAGACATTCTCACTATTGGATATACCCAGGCAATGTCTAATATCAAAGGGGAGGAAGGCACCAAGGTGAACCTTACCCTGCGGCGGGAGGGCGAAGATTATTCGGTGGAACTCACCCGTAAAAATATCCAGTCCTCCACCGTCGAATATCGAACTATCGGCGACAATGGATATATCAAAATGAGCAACTTTGATGAAACCACAGTGGATGACTTTAAATACGCAGTTTCCGACCTGAAATCTCAAGGCGTGAAGGGCTTGATTTTCGACGTGCGGAATAATCCCGGCGGACTGCTGGACAGTGTTGCCGATGTGCTCGACTACCTGCTCCCTGAAGGAGATCTGGTGTCCGAGACCAACAAAAAGGGCGAGACTAAAGTGCTTTGCACCTCCGATTCCAGCTGTATTGAGCTTCCTATGGTCGTTTTGGTGGACGGTGAAACTGCCAGCGCCGCAGAGCTGTTTGCCGCCGATCTCCGCGACTTCAAAGTGGCCGAACTAGTGGGTCAAACTACCTATGGAAAAGGTATCATGCAGGGTGCGTTTCCGTTAGAAGACGGCTCCGCCATCAAGATGACCATTGCCTACTTCAATCCCCACAGCGGTGTGAACTTCAACGGAGTGGGCCTCAAGCCCGATTACGAGGTGGCGCTGACCACTGAGCAGAAGCTCAATTTCGATACTTTGGACGAAACCTCCGATCCGCAGCTGATGAAAGCCATCGAAGTGCTGAACGCAAAGGTATCATAACTTCACGGCGTGAGCCAACGCCTTGAGAGAGCATTGTACCACAAATTTGCAAACCATAAAATGGTGAAATAAAAACGCGCCGGAATACGGCGCGTTTTTTGATCTATGCCATTGTCCGCTTGAGAATGGGCCGCAGCTTCAGAGAGAGCAGGGAGGCCAGGATGATTTTGACGGCGTCGCCGGGGAGAAACGGAACGACGCAGGCCATCAGTGCGGCGGCAATGTTTGTTTGCGACATGACCACCATATACCAGATGGTGCCGAAGAGGTAACAGAAAAAGGTGCCTGCGACCATGGCGATGATGTACCAATAAAACTTTCCGCTGGTTTTAGAAATAATGAGCCCTGCCACTAGAGCCAAAATAATGTATCCGATGAGATATCCGCCGGTGGGCCCCATGATGATTCCGAATCCGCCGCTAAATCCTGAAAAAACAGGGATACCGACAGCTCCGATGAGGACGTAAACCAGCTGGCTTATGGCTGCAGACGACGGGGTAAGGAGTCCTGCGGCCAGATAGCCGCCCAATGTGCCTAAGGATATTGGAACCATGGATGGGAGGGGAATGGCAATTTGGGATAGAACCGCGGTCAAAGCGGCGAGAAGGGCGGTGAATGCAAGAGTTCGTGTTTTAGCAGTCATGTGGAGCATCCTTTCTTATGTCAACTTTAAAATAGAAATATGTTAACATATATTTTAAGATGTAAACTTATATTTGTCAATAGGTTTACATAACTTTTTGTCTAAAGAGTTGACTTTGTGGGAAATCTATGCTAAGATAAAAACAATGGCTGTGAAAAGAACCAGTAGCTTCAGAAAAAGCCTTGCAGAGAGCGTTTGGCCGGTGAAAAAACGCAGGTGGTCTGATGCGAATACCTCTTGGAGCCGCGTCCTGAACGATTTTAGTAGGGATAGCCGGGAACGCCCGTTACAGCGTTACAGTATAGCGTTTTTTGTACTGGATGAGGCCGCGGTTGTGAAAGCGCGGCGAACAGAGGTGGTACCACGACTTAGTCGTCCTCTATCCCGTTGGGGGTAGGGGGCTTTTTTGCTGTATGAGCCTGTTTCCCCGTCGGAAAAAATCATTTTGAAAAAGGAGAAGAAAAATGACTGTATTTGAAGAACTCAAACGCAGAGGGCTCATCGCTCAGATGACCCACGAAGACAAAATCGAAGAACCGCTGAATAACGAGAAAGTAACCTTTTACATCGGCTTCGACGCCACTGCCGACAGCCTCCACGTGGGGCACTTTTTGCAGCTGGTGGTTATGAAACGGCTCCAGATGGCGGGCCATCGGCCTATCGCTCTGCTGGGAACCGGCACCACTTTGGTAGGCGACCCCACCGGCAAAACCGATATGCGCCCCATGCTCACAAAGGAGCAGATTGCCCATAACGCCGAGTGCTTCCGCCGGCAGATGTCTAAATTCGTAAACTTCTCAGACGACAACGCCAAGATCGTTAAAAACGGCGACTGGCTCTGCGAGTTTAAATATCTGGACTTTTTGCGGGATGTGGGAAAATTTTTCTCGGTCAACAAGATGCTGACGGCAGAGTGCTTCAAATCCCGTTTGGAACGGGGACTCAGCTTTATCGAGTTTAACTATATGATTATGCAGAGCTATGATTTCCTGCATTTATACCGCACCGAAGGCTGTAAAATTGAATTGGGCGGCGACGATCAGTGGAGCAACATTCTGGGCGGTGTGGATTTGGTCCGCCGCGTCGAAGGGGAAGAGGTCTACGGCATGACCTTCACCCTGCTAACCACCAAGGAAGGCAAAAAGATGGGTAAAACCGAGAAGGGAGCTTTGTGGCTCGACCCGGAAAAAACCACCCCTTACGAGTTCTTCCAGTACTGGCGCAATGTGGGCGACGACGACGTTATCAACTGTATGAAGCTCCTCACCTTTGTGCCCATCGAGGAAATCGAGTCGATGGAGTCTCTAAGCGGCGCAGAACTGAATCCGGTGAAGGAACGTCTGGCCTTTGAATTGACAAAGATGGTTCACGGCGAAGAGGAGGCCCAGAAAGCTCTGGAAACCGCACGTCAGGTATTTTCCTCTGCGGCCAGCTCAGACGATATGCCCACCACCGTTTTGTCTCAGGAGGATCTTACAAACGGCGAAATTGGCATCTTGGCGCTGCTCGTCAAATGCGGTTTGGCTCCCTCCAACGGAGAGGCGAGACGACTGGTCCAGCAGGGCGGCATTTCGGTAGATGGAGAGAAGATTTCCGATCCGAAACAGATGATTAAAATTGACGATTCTGTTGTCATCAAAAAGGGCAAAAAGGTGTTCCATAAGGCTTCCAAGTAAAACGATACCACAAAACTCGTCGGCAAGGCTGATACGCCTGCCGGCGTTTTTCTTTTCTCCGAGAACACAAGTAAACTTTTTTTGACGGATATTGACGGCTTTTTTCAATTTTAGTATAATAACTCCGTTAGGCAAACAGCGAGTAGTGTTTACAAAGGGCTTAAAATGCTTTTATGGCAACCCATGAGCTAAACTGCCAGATTTTAGACAGAAGGAATGATGAAGATGATTAAAGCGGCAATTATTGGTTACGGAAACATCGGAAGATATGTGCTGGAGGCCGTTGAGGCCAGCGGCGATATGGAATGTGTAGGCGTTGTGAGAAGAAACGCGGGCGGAGAACAGCCCGTTGAGTTGCACCGCTATCAGGTAGTGGATCAGGTGACCAAGCTTTCCCAGAAACCCGACGTGGCAATTTTGGCCACTCCCACCCGTTCGGTGGAGAAATTCGCGCTGGAATGCCTCGAAAACGGCATCAATACGGTGGATAGCTTCGACATCCACACCAAAATCTGGGATCTTCGTGAGACGCTGGACAAAGCCGCCAAAGAACACGGCCGCGTTTCCATCATTTCCGCCGGCTGGGATCCCGGTTCCGATTCCGTCGTCCGCACTTTAATGCAGGCCTGCGCTCCCAAGGGCCTTACCTACACCAACTTCGGCCCTGGCATGAGCATGGGGCATACTGTTGCGGTCAAGGCGGTGGAAGGCGTCAAGGAAGCGCTTTCCATGACCATTCCGCTGGGAACCTCCATCCACCGCAGAATGGTGTACATCGAACTGAAAGACGGCTATAATTTTGACGAGGTCGCCGCTAAAATCAAAGCGGATGCTTATTTCGCAAGTGACGAGACGCACGTGATCCAGGTGGACAGCGTTGCCGACGTACTGGATATGGGCCACGGCGTCAATCTGACTCGGAAGGGTGTTTCCGGCAAGACCCCGAATCAGCTTTTTGAGTTCAATATGAAAATCAACAATCCCGCTTTGACCGGCCAGGTACTGGTGGCGGTGGCCCGCGCTTCGATGAAGCAGGACCCCGGCGCCTACACCATGATCGAAATTCCGGTTATCGACCTGTTGGAAGGCAACAAAGAGAACATCATCCGCCATCTGGTATAATAACCTCACAAGCAAACAGCAAAGCTGTTTGCAAAGCGCCTGAAAGGCGCTTTTTATCCCGCTGCCGCGGGATATGTGAGAACATTGTATCATAAATTTGAAAAAGGCTGAGCCTTTTTCGCGGCTTTCGCCGCTACAGTGGACTTTGCCCACTAAATTT
>CABUOE010000034.1 GCA_902493155.1 uncultured Eubacteriales bacterium | reverse complement strand
CGATATAAACGCCCATTAAGGAAACGCCGTATTTTTTCAGCAGGTTCGATAGCTTATCGGGATCGTCTTTGTAATCGTCCAGATTGCCATCAAAGATTTCCACCGAAGTGTATCCCTTGGATGCGATTGCCTTAATGGCCTCTTCCATATCGCACATGGTCACATAGCGGACGTCCTTCGGGCAAACTACACCATTTCCGTGCCCGACCAGCGGGCCAAATGCATTGGTCATATAACCGACTTTCATGATATGTACGCTCCTTTCTTCAACGGGGTCTTACCCGTCCGCAGCCGGTAAAATATTTTTCTATATTTTTCTGACTGCTTACTATACTCGCTTTTTTACCTGAATTATCAAGAAAATAATCTGAGGAAAAATTCGCTTGAATTCAGTTTAGTAAATTTTACGTAATTTTCTTTTCACCTATACATTACCACTAAAAAACTCCAATGTCAACAACTTTTATGAAAATTGTATAGATTTTTTTCATGTAAAAATGTAAATCATCAAAAAATACCATAAGATAGGCATTTTTTGATGATTGTTATTGGGACATAATTTTCGCAAATCTATAAATTATAAAATTATTACTGCAAATCACATAAAAAATATTGACATTCTATCTATTTTGGTGCAAAATAAATATAGATTAACAGAAAAATTTACGCAACTATCTTTTAATCGCCCTTGATTCTTGTCTTTTTACATCATATTCGGCTTTATTTTCATTAGAAATTAGAAAAATCAAGAAAAATTATATAGTTTCGATGCTATAATCCTCTTGCATCAGCATAAAAACATTTTCCTTATATAATAGCAGTGCTTTTTCGATTGGTTTAACGATATATTAATCATGATGTAACAGTTTTTTGCCTTTCCAAGCAGCTTTATGGTTTGTATGATATGGATTTTGATACTGCTGAAATCGTTTCCGTTCTGCCATTGCTGTCTATAAGTGACAGACCAGTTTTCAAAAACGATTAAATTTTACAAAAAATGTAAAATTTAGTTTTGTTTTCTGAAAACGGAAATGTTTTCTCCATCGTCAAAACCATTTCAAGTTAATATTTCTTTTAGGAGGATTATTATGAAAAAGCTTTTATGCGCAATGCTGGCTGCTGTCATGGTGACTATGTCCCTGGCATCCTGCGGCAACAACGGCGGATCTTCTTCCGACACAAGCCCTTCCGATTCCCAGAGCAGCGAGAGCACCCCTGAAGGCTCTGCAACTACTGCTAATCCCGACGGTCCCATCGCAATCGTCGTCCCTGCCGCTGAACACGGCTGGATGGCCGGTATCGCTTACTTTGCAGAGCAAAAATGCAAAGAGATGGGCTTAGAGGAAGGCACCGGCTACAAGCTGGTCACTTCTGCCAACGTCAATGACCAGGCCAATCAAATTGAAGAGATGATCGATTTGGGCGCTTCCGCAATTGTTTTGCTGCCTCACACTGACGAAGTATCAGTAGCCGCGCAGAAAATTATGGATGCCAACATCCCACTCGTTGTCTTCGACCGTAAGGTAACCGGCGATTACACTGCTTACCTGGCCGGCGACAATCCTGGCATCGGCACTGAGAGTGCCAAGCTCATGGGCGAAAAATTGGGCGGCGAGGGCACCATCGCAGTCCTCAACGTTCCCAGCTCCGGTTCTGTCAGCACCGAGCGTGTCGACGCCTTCAAAGCCGAAATGGCGAAATCCTATCCCAACATTAAATTGGTCGACTTCACCGCTGACGACTTCACTCAGCAGTCCGGCCTGAAAACTGCCACCGACGTTTTGGTTGCAAATGAAAAACTGGATGCCATCTTCTCTATTGATGACGAGTCTTCTCTTGGCATCCTGCAGGCCATCAGCGATGCCGGTCGAACCGACATCAAATACCTGTCCGGCGCAGGCGGAAGCCAGACCTACTTCCAGAAGATCAACGAGGCCGAGGGCATTGAACTCTTCACCGCTACTTACAGCCCCAGCATGATCAAAGATGCCATTCAGGCGGCGAAGGACATCGTGGACGGCAAGGACGTCTCCAAAGATAACATCATCCCTCCGACCATTGTCACTAAGGACAACGTGAGCACCGTTCTCGACGCAAATTCCCCGTACTAAAATGAAAGCAGGGGCATCCCTGCTAAGCGGCGAAGTCCCCCGCTCCGGCGGGCGGGGGAACTTTTCCGCCGATTGCAGATCCACAAAAGGAGTTGATTCCTGTGACAGAGCAGACAAACCTGCAAAGCAATGAGATACCGATTGTTGAAATGAAAGGCATCAAGAAGTCCTTTGATCGCAACCAGGTGCTCCACGGCGTCGATTTTACGCTGAAAAAAAGGTCAATCCATGCGCTTCTGGGGGAAAATGGCACGGGAAAAACCACTTTGATGAACATTTTGGGTGGTGTGCTTCCTCGGGACGGCGGCAAGGTTTTTATCGACGGCGAGGAAATCACTATCACCTCCCCCTATATGGCGGCGGAACAGGGCATTGCTTTCATCCATCAGGAACTCACCCTTGTCAACGACATGAACATCTATGAAAATCTTTTCCTCGGCTGTGAGATCAAACACGGTATCGCTGTCGGCCGGAAAGAAATGGCGAAAAAAGCTGCGGAAATTCTCCGCTTGATGCAGGTAAACCTAAGTCCTCACACCATGGTCCGAGATTTGAACGCCTCCTACAAACAGGTGGTGGAAATCGCGCGGGCTCTGATGAAAAATGCGCGGGTCATCATCATGGATGAACCCACCGCATCTTTGACCGATGTGGAAATTGAACACATCTTCACCATTATGCGCTCTTTAAAGGAAAAGGGCGTCAGCTTTATCTTCATCTCCCATAAACTAAACGAAGTAATCGAAATCTGTGACGCATATACTGTCATGCGGGACGGCCGCGTGGTGGCCAGCGGATCAATCGACAACAGCGGCGAAGAGAAAATTACCGAAAACGACCTGGCAAAACACATGGTCGGCAAGGAACTCTCTTACGACGACCTTTACGTCCAGAGGGAATTGGGCGGCGTCCTGCTGGAGACCAAAAATCTCAGCAGAGAAAACGAATTTCACGACATCAATCTGACTTTACATAAAGGCGAAATTTTAGGAGTTACCGGACTCTTGGGCGACGGGCGAAGCGAGCTGTTCGCGACTATCTTTGGCTGTAACTCCAAGTATGGCGGACAAATCCTATTAAATGAAAAGGAAGTCAAACTCCATTCCACACGAAAAGCCCACCGTTTGGGTATCTCCTACGTTCCCCGAAACCGGAAGGAAAACGGCATCGTCAAAGACCTTTCAGTCTCCCACAACATGTCCCTCCCCATCCTCGACAAGCTGCGGAACTTTCTGTTCATCAGCCGAAAAAAAGAGCGTCAGTCCAACGAGTATTACGTCAATGCCCTGAACATCAAGGTCAGCGACATCAATAATTCCATTCTGAGCCTGTCCGGCGGCAATCAACAGAAAGCTGTTCTCGCCAAGGCTTTGGGTTCCCTGCCCCAGATCATCATTCTCGACAACCCCACCCAGGGCGTCGACGTAGGGGCGAAATTGGAAATCTACAGCATCCTCATGGAGCTTTCAAAGCAGGGAGTCAGCGTTATTGTGCTATCCAGCGAGGCTCAGGAGATCCTCCGGGTCTGCGACCGGATCTATGTCATGTGCGAGGGCGAAATCCGCAGGGAACTGAGCCGTTCCGAGGCCACTGAAGAAAAAATTATGGTACTTGCAACCGGCGGAACTCTTTCCGATGAAACGCAAACAGCCTAACAGACAAAATACAGGGAAAGGGCTCTCCCCTTCCAGGTTTGGAGACGGAGGAATCAATTATGAGCAATAAAACGGAAGCGGTCAAAGGGCCGTCCAAATTTGATTGGAAAAAATTCATCAGCAACAACACCGCTATCATCGCCTTCATCGTGTTGTTTATTTTGGCGGCAATCTTTCGTGGGCAGACCTTTTTGAAGCCCAGCAACCTGATTGGCGTTCTGCGAAATAATTCCATCATCGGCATCGTGTCTTTGGGCATGACATTGGTTATCATCGTGGGCGGTATCGATCTTTCGGTGGGTTCTCAGCTGGCTATTACCGGCCTTATCGCCCTGACCGTGTTCAACGCCACTCAGAGTATCCTGCTGACCATCCTCACCGCTGTCATCGTCGGCATAATTTTGGGCTCCTGCACCGGTTTCCTAGTGGCCCGGTTCAACATTCCCGCTTTTATCGTCACGCTGGGCACCATGACCATCTACCGGTCGGTGGCGCAGCAGCTTTTTAAAGGTGCAGGCCTGGTTGCCAGCGGTGATAAGGCCAAAACCTTTACAAATATCGCAAACTACAACCTTTTCGGTGTCATTCCCCTTCCGATTATCATTTGGCTGATTTGGAGCGTGGCCGTTTCCCTCTTCATGAGCCACACTTCGGCCGGCCGTCATATCTATGCCGTAGGCAGCAACGAAAAAGCTACCAAGCTCTCCGGCATCAACGTCCGTACCGTCAAAATCATCGCCTTTATGGTTTCGGGAATTCTCGTCGCACTGGCGTCTCTGGTGGAAGCCTCTCGTCTGGGAAGCATAAACTCCGCCAACTCCGGCTCTTCCTATGAAATGGACGCTATCGCGGCGGTCGTCATCGGCGGAACCAGCATGTCCGGCGGCCGGGGCCGCATTGTAGGGACGGTGTTCGGCACCCTGACCATCGGCATCATCAACAACATGATGACGTTGATGGGGGTCCCCCCTTTTCTGGTGGGAGCTGTCAAAGGCCTTATCATCATCGTCTCGGTCCTGCTGCAAAAACGGCTGGACACCAAAGAAGCGGCATAACGCTGTTTCTTTGGCATCGCGTTTTCCTTCCTTTTTAAGCATAGAATATGACAAAACCCTCTTTCTGCTGTCTGAGCATTGCAGCAGAAAGAGGGTTTTGTCATATTGTGAATAATATTTTCCGAATAGCTTGACATTTTCGACATTATTCGTCAAACCGAACGCACGTTTCGACAAAAAAGGCCCAACCTATTGCTGTATACTATAGAAAACTTGAACATATCGTAAGAATTTGTATGATATTTTCGTATTCAAACTTTGTATACAGGTTGAAATATATTCTCAAATATATTATTACAGGATATTTTATAATATAATATTACCATCAGTTCATACGGCAAAAATGAATTGTATCCGCGGTTTTCACAGCAATTGGATCATCTCTGGGAGGTTCGCAACATGGCAAATTTTGTTCCGAAAAAACCACAAAAAGTCGAAAAGGACGTGATTTCTATGCGGATTGATATGGATTTGTTGAACAAAGTGGATTACCTCGCCAGCGACATCGGAATCAGCAGGAACGAACTGCTCAATCAATGCATTACCTTTGCATTGGATCATGTGAATCATTGGAAGGACTAAGTAAATGAGGTGCGTACCGTGGCGGAGTATTGTCTGGACTGTTTCAACAAAATAGAGCATACCAACTTCAAAGAAAACCAAGTGATCCAGTCCCAGTACCCCTCTATCTGTGAAGGCTGCAAGCAACCCCAAAAAGTGGTGATCCGTGTCCGACGTTCTGTTTTTAACCGTTTCAGAGGAAAGTAGAGGCCATTTTTCTAAAAATACCTCTCCCAAACAGCCTAAATTTGTCATAAAATTCCTTGATTTTTTGAATCAATTGTGATATACTACTAATAGTTAATAATATGAGTATGATAGAAAGGCTGGGATTCATCCCGGTCTTTCGTTTATGTTGGGCAAAACTTCACCCAACATAATTGGGCCCGGCGGAGTTTTGCCGCCCGTCGTCATATTGGAAAGGTGTGAGTGCTCTGTGAATAAAAGTCAGATCATTGAAACGGTCTGGAATTTGGCAAAACCCATTACCGATGAGCTGGAGCTTACCTTGTGGGACGTCCGGTTCGAAAAGGAAGGTGCCAGTTACTTTCTGCGCATCGTCATTGACAAGGAGGGAGGCGTGGACATCGATTCCTGTGAGGCCGTTTCCCGCCGGATCGATCCCATCTTGGATGAAGTGGACCCCATCGAAGTCAGTTATTACCTGGAGGTCTGGTCCGCAGGGCTTGAACGGGACCTGACACGGGATTTCCACTTTGAACAGAATATCGGCAAGCCCGTGACAATCGGTTTATTTACCGCCTTAAACGGCAGCAAAGAACCGGTGTGCACGCTGAAGGAATATAAGGGCAAAAGTATTGTAGCCGTTGACCCCGAGGGCCAGGAACACGAATGGAAGCTTTCGGAACTCCGGTTTGTGCGGCAGTATTTAGAAATTGATTTTGGAGGAAAATAGAAAATGAATAACGAGTTTTTTGACGCACTGGAGCTTCTGGAGACCGAAAAGGGCATCGAAGCGGACTATCTCATCGAGAAAATCAAAAACGCTATTGTCATCGCCGTCAAAAGAGACTACCAGGTCACCGAGAATGTAAACGTGGTCATCGACCCCGATACCCGAAAGTTTGGCGTGTCCATCGTCAAGAACGTGGTAGACGAAGTGGAAGAACCGGAAACCGAAATCACTTTGGATGAAGCCCTCAAATACAGCAAACGCGCCAAAGTGGGAATGCCGGTGGAAATCAAGCTGGATCCCAAACAGTTCGGCCGCATCGCCGCTCAAACCGCCAAGCACGTCATCCGTCAGGGCATCCGTGAGGCCGAACGTTCCCAGATGATGGAGCAGTTCCAGAATAAGGTCTACGAAGTGGTCACTGCCACAGTGCAGAAAATCGAGCCTGCCACCGGCAACGCCACGGTGGAGATCGACAAGAACGAAATCCTGCTTTTTAAAAACGAACAGCTCCCAGGCGACGACCTGCGGGAAGGCGACCGCATCAAAGTCTACGTCGTCGATGTGGTGAACTTAGAAAAACGCTGTTCATTAAAGATTTCCCGGACGCATAAAGATCTGGTAAAGCGCCTGTTCGAGCTGGAAGTCCCTGAGATTTTCGACGGCACCATCGAAGTGAAAGCCATCTCCCGGGAAGCAGGTTCCCGCACCAAAATCGCCGTCTGGAGCAAAAACCCCGACGTGGATCCCATCGGCTCCTGCATCGGCCCCAAGGGAAGCCGTATCTCCGCTATTGTCGACGAGCTGAAAGGCGAAAAAATCGACATCGTCAAATGGAATGAAGACGACGCAGATTTTATTAAGGAAGCCCTCTCCCCCGCCACTGTGATTTCAGTGAGCATTCTGGACCCCCAGGAAAAAATCTGCCGGGTCATTGTCCCCGACAACCAGCTTTCCTTGGCCATCGGAAACCGGGGCCAGAACGCGAAGCTCGCCGCCAAACTGACTGGCTACAAAATCGATATCCGCTCTGAGAGCGAAGCGGAGGACGAGGAAGATCCTTTGCTCGCTGACGAACCTCAAGAACCCGTTTCGATGGAAGCGGAAGAAATAACCGAGTAAAAGGCCCGGCGCCTTACCCCACTTCAGAAAGGAATGGTCATAGCGATGAAACGTGTCCCACTGCGTATGTGTGTAGGCTGCGGCGAAATGAAAGACAAGCGTGAGCTTACACGGGTTGTAAAATCCAAGGAGGGCGAAATTTCGTTGGACCTTACCGGCAAAAAGGCGGGACGCGGCGCCTATGTTTGCCCCTCTCTCGAATGCCTGAAAAAGGCGAGAAAATCCCGCCGGATTGAGCGCAGTTTCAGCTGCAAGATACCCGACGAGGTCTACGACCTGATGGAACAGGAGATGGCAAAGCATGAATGACCGCTTTTATGCAACCTTATCCCTTTCCATGCGGGCCAAAAAACTTCTCTACGGCTTCGACACCGTCAAAGAAGGGGTGCAAAACGGAAGCGTTAAGCTGCTGCTCACTGCTTCCGACCTCTCTTTAAAAACCGTAAAGGAAGTCGCTTACCTTGCCGGCAAGCACACGCTCCCTCATCTGCCAATTCCCAAAACCATGGAAGAAATCGCCGGGGTGATCGGAAAAAAAACCGGCGTCATCGGAATTGCGGACCAGGGATTTGCTGATAAACTAATGCTCATCCACAACGAAACGGAGGAACCCAATATATGACGATAAAATACAAAGTAACCGATGTTGCCAAAGACCTCAGCGTGACCAACAAGGAAATTATCGAGCTGGTTGCGAAATACTTTGGCGGCGAACCGAAAAAAGCTACCACTGCTTTAAGTGAAGAGGAGTTAAATGTCGTCTTCGAATACTATACCCAGAAAAATGAAGTGAAAGATTTTAACGCCTACTTCAATTCTCGGGTGGAAAAACCAAAAGAGGAAAAAAAGCCGGAGCCCAAGGCCGAAAAGCCTGCGGAGAAAGCTCCTGCGCAAAAAACTGCGGCAAAGACCGCGCCGGCAGAAAAGAAGGCTCCAAAAGCTGCGGAAAAACAGGCTCCCGTCAAAGCGCCTGCACCGGAGAAAAAGCCTGCGCCTAAAGCAGAGTCTGCAAAACCCGCCGCTGCTGAAACTTCCCGCCCTGCGGCGAAGGAAGCGCCTAAATTCGATCCCAACAAAAACGGCCGCTTCGACAAAAAGCCTCAGTTCGATGCTCCCAAACCCAAACAACGTCCTGAACATAAACCCCAGCCACAAAAACAAACTGTTTTTGTGGGCCAGAACCGCCCCACAGGCCCCGCCGTCACCAGCAACGAGCCGGTGGAGAAAGAGCGCACCGTCCGCCACGTGGATACCAGAACAGTGGACGTAAACCTGGACAAATACAACGAGCACTATGAGCAAATCGCTCCTCAGGGCCGTATCAAGGACAATCAGCAGAAAAAACAGAAACTGAAACAGAAGTCCCAGATGAAAAATAAGGCCAAATTCTCCACCAAGCGGGAGACCGAGGCCGAAAAGCTCCAGCGCCTCGCTTTAGAGCGCGCCAGAAAGCAGCAGCTCAAAGTCCTTATCCCCGATGAAATCACCGTTTCGGAGCTGGCTTCCCGGTTAAAAGTCACCGTCACCGACGTTATCAAAAAGCTGATGATGCTGGGTGTCATGGCGGCACAGCACGAAGTCATCGACTTTGACACCGCCTCTCTGGTGGCCATGGAATACAACGCCAAAATCGAAAAAGAGGTCATCGTCACCATCGAAGAAAAACTCATCAACGACGAGGAAGACGATACCGCAGATCTGCAGGAGAGAAGTCCCGTCGTGGTGGTCATGGGACACGTTGACCACGGTAAAACCTCATTGCTGGACCGGATCCGCAACGCCCACGTCACTTCGACCGAAGCCGGCGGCATTACCCAGCATATCGGCGCATATAGAGCCAAGGTGGGCGACCGCTACGTCACCTTCTTAGATACCCCCGGACACGAGGCCTTTACTTCGATGCGTGCCCGCGGCGCCGCCGTCACCGATATCGCTGTACTGGTTGTCGCCGCCGACGACGGCATCATGCCTCAGACCGTCGAGGCCATCAACCACGCCAAAGCGGCAAACGTCTCCATCATCGTCGCCATCAACAAAATGGATAAACCCACCGCCAACCCGGATAAAGTCATGCAGGAACTGACCGAATACGAGCTGGTTCCCGAGGATTGGGGCGGCGACGTCATCTGCGTCCCCGTTTCCGCCGCCACCGGTATGGGCATCGACAACCTGCTTGAAATGATTACCGTCGTAGCAGACGTACAGGAATTAAAAGCCAACCCCAACCGTCTCGCCAAAGGTACCGTCGTCGAGGCCCGTCTTGACAAAGGCCGCGGCCCTGTGGCTACTTTGCTTGTTCAGAACGGAACTTTGCACACCGGCGACGTGCTCATCGCCGGAACCTCTGTCGGCCGCGTCCGCCAGATGATCAACGACCGGGGCCAAGTGGTCACTGAAGCAGGCCCCTCCATCCCCGTTGAGATCACCGGTATGGCGGAAGTTCCCGCCGCAGGCGACATCTTCAACGCCGTCGAAGACGAGCGCCTGGCCCGCGAACTGGTGGAACAGCGCCGTCAGGAACAGAAGGAAGAGCAGTTCAAAGCCTACCAGAAGGTTACATTGGATAACCTGTTCAGCCAGATTGCCGAAGGCGAGATGAAAGAGCTTTCCATCGTCGTCAAAGCAGACGTTCAGGGCAGCGCCGAGGCCGTCAAACAGTCGCTGGAGAAGCTCTCAAACGAAGAAGTCCGCGTTCGCGTCATCCACACCGGAGTCGGCGCTATCAACCGCTCCGACGTCATGCTGGCTAACGCCTCCAACGCCATCATCATCGGCTTTAACGTCCGTCCCGACCCCGTGGCGAAGGAAGACGCCGCTCAGGAAAACGTGGAAATGCGGATGTACCGCATCATCTACGACGCCATCGACGACGTCAAAGACGCCATGAAGGGTATGCTTGCCCCCAAGACCCGAGAAGTGGAACTGGGACGCGCAGAGGTCCGCCAAGTCTACAAAATCACCGGCGTCGGCGCGGTGGCAGGCTGCTACGTCCTGGAGGGCAAGGTGGCCCGCGACGCGCTCATCCGCATCGTCCGCGACGGCATCGTCATCGTCGAGGACAAAATTGATTCGCTGAAACGTTTCAAAAACGACGCCAAGGAAGTGGCTCAGGGCTACGAGTGCGGTATCGGTCTCGACAAGTTCAACGACATCAAGGAAGGCGACATCTTTGAGTCCTTTATCATCGAGGAATACCGCGACTAGTTGCGGAAAGAATAGAACTAGTCCGCCCATATTGGGCGCCTCAGTAAAATGAACACAGGTTGCGGCGGAACTTCATTTCCGCACATCCGCCGGGCCAAAGGCGTAGGAAAGCTGCGCCTTTGGCCCGTTTTGGAAATTTGAAGTGAAAAAGAAAGGACCTGTTCGCAGGAACGGTATGCCTATATGCCAAACTATAAAGTCGGACGCCTGTCCGAGGATATCAAGCGGGAGATGAGCGCCCTCATCCGGGAGCTCAAGGATCCCCGGGTCTCTAAAATGCTCAGCATCGTCCGATGTGAGGTATCAAACGACCTGTCTCACTGTAAAGTAAACGTCAGCGCCCTGGAGGGCGAGGCGGCCACCAAAGAATCCGTCAAGGGACTTACCTCCGCCAGCGGATTTCTGCGCCGGGAGCTCTCAAACCGCCTTCACCTGCGGAAATGTCCGGAGCTTCATTTCATCGCCGACAGCTCTATCGCCTACAGCGCTAAAATCAACGACATTTTAGAGCATCTGGATCATCACGGTTCGGATGAATAACAAACCGACTCGCCGACCCGGAACCTTATTGTTTGAAAGATAAAAGACAGCGCAGGAAAAACGCCCTTTGGGGCGGCATCGAGAAAGGACAGCGGATTCATATGAGAATTGATCGGAAGGAAACGGCTGCGAGGCTTCTGAAACAGGATGATATCCTCATCCTCTGCCACCGCAATCCCGACGGTGATACCCTGGGAAGCGGATATGGGCTTCATTTTGCCCTGAAACAGCTGGGAAAGCGTTCCCGCGTGCTCTGCAGCGATCCGATTCCGCCAAAAATGGAGTATCTGAGAGGAAAAGAAAGCTTTTCTGATTTTCCTCCCCGTTTTGTGGCCACAGTGGATATCGCCGATGAACAGCTTTTCGGAGACGCACTTTCCCCCTACCGCGGCAAAGTGGATTTGGCTATCGACCATCACCCGTCCAATTCCCTGTTCGCTAAGGGGACTCTTTTACACGCCGAGGCCGCCGCTACCTGCGAAATTATTTACCATCTGCTCTTGGAGATGGGAGTCACCGTCACCCAGCAGATCGCCGATTGCCTTTACACCGGAATCGCGACCGACACCGGCTGCTTCAAGTTTGCAAATGTCACCCCTGATACCCACCGTATCGCCGCCTCTCTCATCGAAATCGGCTGCCAGTTTCAGCAGATCAACAAGTGCCTCTTTCAATCGAAAACATTAGGGATGATAGAGTTGGAACGGCAGGTTCTCAACACTCTGGAATTCCACGACGAAAACCGCATCGCCCTTATCTGCGTCAGTCTTCAGATGCTCCGGGAAACCGGCGTCTCGGAGGCAGAACTGGACGGTATTTCCGGCATTCCCCGCCAAATCGAGGGAGTTCAGGTAGGCGTCACCATCAAAGAGCGCGCTCAAAACGAATACAAGCTGTCCGTCCGCAGTTCCGAACTGCTGGACGCTTCCAAATTCTGTGCCCTGTTCGGAGGAGGCGGCCACGCCCGGGCGGCGGGCTGCACCATCTGCGGTTCCCTGCCCCAAGTGCGGGAAAAAGTCCTTACCGCCTTACAGGAGGCGCTTCCCCAATAAAAATCTCGCCCTGCGTGCAGTCCGATTGCAGTGCCGCGCGCGGCGGCAGAACGGAGTTCCCCCATGACCCTTCCATCCAACTTAAACGGAATTCTCTGTATCCATAAGCCCCAGGATTTCACCTCCTTCGACGTGGTGAAAAAACTGCGGGGCATGACAAAAATCAAAAAAATCGGGCACGCCGGTACCCTGGATCCCATGGCAACCGGCGTACTTCCTGTCTTTTTTGGTACCGCTACCAAGGCCTGTGATATCCTCCCCAATCAGGATAAGCGGTATACCGCCGCATTCCAACTGGGGCTTACCTCCAACACCCAGGACATCTGGGGCGAGGTGCTCTCCCAGCAGGAAAGCCATTTGACAAAAGAGGACATTCTGATGGTGCTCCCCCGTTTTCGCGGCGATATTCAGCAGGTTCCCCCCATGTTTTCCGCCGTCCAGGTAAACGGGCAGCGGCTTTACGATCTGGCCCGCAAGGGCATCGAGGTGGAGCGCAAACCGCGTCCTGTCCGCATCTTAGGCTTTGAACTCATTTCCTTCGACGAAGAAACCCAGTCGGGCATCGTAGACATCGGCTGTTCCAAAGGTACATATATCCGCACCCTGATAAACGATCTGGGCGAGGCGCTGGGTCCGGGCGGCGTTATGACCGCTCTTACCCGCACAGAAGCCGCAGGATTTGCTTTGCACGACTGTCTGACCTTTGACGAGGTGGAAGATCTTCTCCGCTCAGAGCGCCTTGCAGAGCGAATTCTGCCGGTGGAAAAAGTGTTTGAAACCTACCCGGCTGTTCATCTGAACGCTGTTCAGTCCAGTAAATTCCTAAACGGCGTCCGTCTCGATCTCAAACGGGTCATTCATCCAAAAGATGCGGTTACCTGCCGGATATATGACTCAGAAGGCAGCTTTCTCGGACTGGCCGACTGCTGTCATGACACCATGGAACTGGTTCTCCGGAAATTCTTTATCGAAAGGAAGTAAACGCTTTGCGCACCTACGATTCTATTCCTTCCCTTCAGCGGGATACATCGGTGGCACTGGGGCTGTTCGACGGCCTTCACCGGGGCCATCAGCAGGTGATTTCTAAAGCGGTCTCCTTTGGAAACGGCTTGACGCCGTCGGTTTTTTCTTTTGATTACGACAATCCCGACCTGGTCACCAAGCCTGATTTCAAAAACCTCCTGTCCCCCACTCTGAAAGTTCGTTTGCTTCAAACGCTGGGGACGGAAATTTTCATTCACCCGCCCTTTTCTTCTATCAGGGATCTGACCGCGTCCTGTTTTTTAGAGGAAATCCTTTTCCATTCGCTTCGCGCCAAAGCCATTTTCTGCGGTTACGACTACCGATTTGGCCGCAACGCTGAAGGGGATGCCCAAATGCTGCAGAAATTCTGCGCATCCCACGGCATCTACTGCGAAGTCGTGCCCGCCTTGACAGAAAACGGCGCTCCCATCAGTTCCACTCGCATTCGGGACTGCATCCATAAAGGCGAAATGGAATGCGCACAGAACATGTTAGGCTATCCTTATACCATCGATTTTCCTGTTTCACAGGGCCATAAGCTGGGCCGCCGCCTGGGCTTTCCCACCATCAACCAACCCTATCCAGAGGGAAATATCCTCCCACGATTTGGTGTCTACGCCGCTATTGCAGAAATCGACGGCAAAAGCTATATGGGCGTGACCAATATCGGCGTTAAGCCGACTGTGGGCAGTGACAATGCTCCGGCAGCGGAAACCTACGTAATTGGTTACGAGGGCGACCTCTACGGCAAACAGGTTCCCCTGTCCCTGATTCGCTTTGTTCGGCCGGAACAGCAATTCGGCTCGGTGGAAGAATTAAAACAACAGATTGCCCGGGATACCGATGAAGTCATCCGGATCTTACAGAAGAACCGTTTTAATAAGGAGTGTCCCCTCGTTATTCAAGCGCGACAGGAGCGCTAGCTCCTAGTGGTTCAGTCCTCATGGAATCCTCCTACATTCAGTTGTGGTTATAAAAAGCCAGAAGGACGACCTTCCGGCTTTTCTTTTTTTGTATATGCCTCCAAACAATTGGATTTTTCCTTTCAGCAAACGGGCGGCAATCATCTCCGCTCATTTTACAGAATACACTGTAGGGAATATTGTTGATCGGAGGTTTTTTCATGAATCCTATTGCAGATTCCACCCATTACCCCTTTCCGCTCATGCTCCTTCCCTATTCCTATGATGCCCTTTCCCCGCATATCGACGCCTGTACGCTCCATTTTCATCATGACCGGCACCTGAAAACCTATGTGGATAACCTGAACAAAGCTTTGGCTCCATACCCTGATTTACATAACTGGACGCTGTATCAGCTTTTGACGAACTTGGAAAAATTGCCCGCAGAAATCCGAACAAGCGTGAAAAATAATGGCGGAGGCGTCTACAATCACCAACTTTATTTCGATTCCATGACAGGGAACCAAAATACGCCCGATCCCATTTTGATGCAAGCGCTTCAAAATGCTTTTGGGTCTTATGACGAATGGAAGAAAAAGATGGCGGATGCCGCCGCCTCGGTTTTCGGCTCCGGATGGGCATGGCTTGTATCCAATGACGACGGTACACTGCGGATCGTCACGACTCCTAACCAAGATACGCCGCTTCCTCTGCGTCCGCTGCTGTTAATCGATGTCTGGGAACACGCCTATTACCTGCAATACCAGAATTTGCGGGCTGAATACATCAAAAACTGGTTTTGTGTGATCGATTGGGATAAAGTGAAAAACCGGTATCTGGGGAGATAAGCCATCAGGGAAGGTTTATTTTACTACGCGACGGTTTCACTTTGCAAAACCTGTTTCGCAATAAAAAAGCGTTTTGGTGGAATACTAGCCTTGAGGTGATAACATTGGCGAAAAAAGGAATGAAGCGGCCAGAAATCAACCATGGCTCTAAAAATGACGTTGATCCTGTTCCAGAAATCCAGGGGCGGGCCAAAACCACCAAAGAAAAGGCAAAACCGATAACCGAAAAATAAGAGGTGTAAAAATGGGAAAGAAAATTATGGACGATCACAAACCCCAAGGGATGAAAATTGCCGATCATGAAACGCCCACTACCAGTCAAAATCAAAACCAAAATCACAATACCCATAAAGAATCAATGGGCCCCAACACCAAACGGTAATCTCCCCGGACATTTTAACAGAACTC
>CABUOE010000033.1 GCA_902493155.1 uncultured Eubacteriales bacterium | reverse complement strand
CTGCCAGTCCATCGCGGTAGCCTATGCCGATGTGTTGGGGCTCAGCCCCGAGATGGCGGCGCGGCTGTCGTCCGGCTTTGGCGGCGGTATGGGGCGTCTCCGGGAGGTCTGCGGCGCGGTGTCGGGGATGGTGTTCGTTGCAAGCGCTGTGAAGGGCTATTCCGATCCCAGGGACAACGCTCAGAAAAAAGAGCTTTACGCTCTCATACAGAAGCTGGCCGGGGAGTTTGAGCGGGAAAACGGCAGCATCGTCTGTCGGGAGCTTTTGGGCCTGTCGGTCAAAAAGGAGAACCCGACGCCCTCCGAACGAACCGAAAGCTACTACAAAAAGCGGCCCTGTCCGGAACTGGTGCGGATGGCCGCTGAGATTCTCGAGCGGGAGCTGTTTACAAAAGGATAAATGCCGCCGTACGTGTCAGCACGTGCGGCGGTTTTGCAGTTTTGAGGAAATCCGGCGGGAAGCGCAAACTATTGCACTGTGCAATATATTTTCTGAAAATCTATTGACATTTTTGTGTGAAACCTTTATGATAAGTATAGGAATACACGTCTATTTGCTGTCGCATATTGGAGTAGTCCGTTTTGGCGCAAGGGATAAGTATACCTCAAAAGTTGCATAGCGGGAAATATATTTAGTTCATCGACAGCATTCGACAGAATCCACTTTACAAAAATCAGAAAGGAAGTTATACTGATGTCAACAGAACGAATCGGAAAAAATGGTCAGGTGGTCGGAACAGCCGCCTATTTCGAAGAACTCAATACAAACGGCATGTTCAAATGGATTTTCACCGACCCCAAGGATCATCATTATTGGGATCAGCTGAGCGGGTTTGCGGATCGCGTCATTTCCGCTTTGGAGGAAATGCATCAGGATCTCAAAAGCAACGCGCAGGTTCTCGGCTATTTTTCCAGCGATCTTTTAAATGAGACCGCCGATTTTGTACAGGGCCTTTCGGGGATTTGCTCCTTTATGAAGAAAAGCACCTCGGAGGCGGATGCCTGTCTCTCTTTTTTGAAACTACAGGACTACAGCACCCGGCCCAAATCCGGGGCGGACAAAAAAGAGATTTTCAAGGCGGTAGCAGAGATTCAAAAAGAGGGGAACATGTGGCAGTCCGATGTGATAAGGCTGCTGGAAAAGGCGCGGGATTATGGGCTGGGATACTTGTCCGGCGACGAGGACAAGCTTTCCTTCATCAAAGGCTTATATGGGGAGGAGAGCAGGGATTTTTACGATGACGTACTCTGCCTGCTGGAATATCAAAACCGCCCCGACCATTTTAAAGGGAAATGCAATTCTACTCTTTGCAGCAAGGAATATATTTTCTATTTTCAGCGTAAAACGGGGATAGCTGATATCTCCATGCGTGATTTGCCTAAAGGCGGTACTTACGAATATGCTGAGAACATCAAATACGCCCTTAACGGTATATATGATATCATTTCAGACGATTTGTTCGCCAACGGACAGTATTTGTCGGTGGAAAGCATCAATAAGCTGAAACTGGTGTCGGACGATATGACAAAGCTCATCAGCAAGGGGTTCGACGACAAGTTTAAGTCGGCCCTCACCGATGTGGTGAACGTGGATGGGCTGGTGCTCGACCAGGACTACTTTGTACTCAGTGAGGACGATCTTGCCTTAGTGAAGGCGCTGAGTAACGAGTACCTTTACTACGAGCAGGAACGGAACGAACCGGTTATGAAGGCGCTGGCCTACGAGGTGGTCAAAATCCGGCAGAAGGCGATTTACTATGACCAGTATAACAGAGGGCCGTATCTCAATAAAGAGGGGTATGAGAGTGATAGTAAAGTCTATATTGAAGCATATGTAATGAGTGCTGGGCATGCATGGTTGGAAGGTGGAGAGAATGAGGGAAGCGATTTTGTATTTTCATTGATGACTTTGATTATTCCAAGTGGCGTTACGAAAATATTGGATATTTTACAATTTCTTCTTTCTCTAACGAAAGAACAACAGGCGAAGGAAATTTTAGAAGAGGGAGATATTAATATTACGATCACGGATTGGAACTCTTATGTTACGAGAAATTCTTTCTATAAAAAAGATGGGATGTATATTCTATCTGAAACAGATGGCTTTGTAAAAAACAATGAATTGGATGGCAGTACCATTAATCCGGATATTGCTCTAAAAAGTATTGAAGAGCTTTTAACTGAGCTGGTAAAAGATGGGATTAGAGATCAAGCTCTCGAATATGTTAGAGCCAAGATTATAAAAATGATTAATAAAGTAAAGTAGGTAGAAGCGATATGTTTGAAGCAATAAAAGAGTTTATCATGCATCCTATACAAACAACTATAGATAAAGTGCTAAATAAGCGACAGAAAGAAAAGGTCGCTCGCTTTAAAGAAAAAGAGGATAGAGCGATGGAACATATTGCCAAGCATACAATAGAGAAGGCTATCAAAGACGATGAAAAACTGGAAGTTTTACGAAATGAACTTGAAACTAGATCAAAAATCCAACGAATTCTTAGTGCTGTAAGATTGATAGTAATTTTTATCCTTTTGATCTTTTTGCTTTGCGGAAGAAAAAGTCTTTGAAGACTATGGGGTATCGATTTCTAGGTGACGTCCTACATAAATGGGAGGATGAGTGAGATACTTATGAAATCTCATCAATTTTTGTATAGAATCAAAAATAAAATTTTCGAATTTTGGGAAGATGAAGAAAGGGTCAATGTAATCAAAGAAGAGATTCTTGCGAGGAAGCGGTGGAATTTAATCAAACTTTTGGTTCTTGCAGTGATTATTATTATTTATCTCATCTGGGGAGATGTGTTTTAAAAGATTTGCAGGGCGCTGCTAAAAGCGGCGTCCTGCAATGTTTAAGTACAGTAGAAATAAAAAGTTGTCATTTAGAAATTTATCGCTTGACTCGTGATACAATTTAGGATATAATTTTAGGTAAGATATTTAATTTTTGTGGAGGAACAAAAATCCTATGAGCAAAAGAATCCCAATTTTAGACGATATTCTTGATTTTATCTTTAAAGATGAAGTAAAGAAGGACGTAATCCGGAATATGTTTAAAATAAAAGGGATTGGCATTGTTTTTGCTATAATTATGTTCATTGTAGTTATAATTGTTTCGGCAATACAAGGTGAGCTATTTTAATTTTTAAAATGCCAGAAAGATAGAGGAATTTCTATGAAAGATAAGTTGGGACGTTTTTTCACTATAATAGGATTTAGCGTAGTTTTGCTCAATGTTTTCGCTCTTGCTGTTTTGTTCTTGGTTTTTTTGCTTTCTCTTATATTCCATCTTTTTTTCTGAGAAAAACCGAATAAATAGAATTTTACAAAAACATTTGACAAGCCCATTTCCTTATGGTATAATATCTTAGCCGCGTGTTCTGGGCAGTAAGTCGGAGGCTAAACTCCGCGCCTTAGGTACAGCGAGATTAGAGAAAAGGCAGGTGCCTTGTGATGTACGCTATTATGGAAACAGGTGGAAAGCAGTACCGCGTTCAGGAAGGCGACGTTGTGTTCATCGAGAAAATCGAAGGCGAAGCAGATTCTAAAGTAACTTTCGATAAAATCGTCCTCGTTGCTGACGATAACGGTGCGAAAGTCGGCGCTCCCTATGTGGACGGCGCGACTGTGGAAGCTACCCTCCTGAAAAACGGCAAAGGTAAGAAAATCACTGTATTTACCTATAAAACGAACAATATTGTTGAAATGAACTAAAGTGAAAAGCGTAAAATGGGTCACAGACAACCTTACACTCAGGTAAGAATTGAATCCATTAAAGCTTAAGTCCTATGATTGAAGCTGAGTTTTTCCACGAAAACGGCGCATTCACGGGGTTTGCGGTTTCCGGACATGCAGGGTTTGACCAGCATGGAAGGGATATCGTATGCGCATCCGTTAGTTCCGCCGTACAGCTCACCGTCAACGGTATCACCGAGATTTTGTCCGAACGGGCCAATATCAACGTGAAAGAAAACCTGGTGAAGCTCTCATTAAAGGATGGTCCCAGCAGGGAAACAAACGCTTTTTTCAAGGCGTTGAAACTCCATTTGGAGCTTTTGTGCGAAGACTATCCGGGTACAATTCATATTTCCTGTATGGAGGTGTAAGTTATGTTGAAATTAAGCATGCAGTTCTTTGCCCATAAAAAAGGTGTTGGTTCTACCAAGAACGGCCGTGATTCCGAGTCCAAACGCCTCGGCGTCAAACGTGCGGACGGACAGTTCGTACTGGCTGGCAACATTTTGGTTCGTCAGCGTGGAACCCACATTCACCCCGGTGAAAACGTTGGAATCGGCAGCGACGATACACTTTTCGCATTGGTTGACGGAAAAGTGAAGTTTGAGCGTGTTGGCCGTGACCGCAAAAAAGTCAGCGTCTACACTGTTCAGTAATTTCGACGGAAACCCCGAGCCATGCGCTTGGGGTTTTTTGATGTGTTGGAATTTTTCGCAGCAAGGCGGGAATCGTAATTGAGCCGGGATACAACAAGGGAAATACGATAAAACCGCCTTGTGCGGGGAATCCTAAAAAAGCAGAGCAATTCCCTTTGAAAGAGGCCGCTTTATCAGCGGATTTTTTCAAAGGAAGCTGCTCGGGGGCGGCAAATGGAATGAAAGGTTTCATTTCCGTTGTGACTACAAAAGAGCAGGGGCGTAAGGCCTTTCATACAATCGGTTTCGTGAGGCCAATGGCCGGAGGGAGCGCAATATGTTTATCGATCGGGCAAAAATTCTCATCAAGGCGGGAAACGGCGGCAATGGCGCAGTTTCTTTCCATCGGGAGAAGTATGTAAACGCCGGCGGGCCGGACGGCGGAGACGGCGGAAAGGGCGGAAACGTGGTGTTTCAGGTGGACAAGCATCTGAACACTCTTATAGACTTCCGCTATAAGAAAAAATATGTGGCCGAGGACGGCCAAAACGGCTCCGGCAAACGGTGCAGCGGCAAAAGTGGCCAGGACTTAGTCATCAAGGTGCCTTTGGGGACCATCATCCGCGACGCCGAGAGCGGTGAAATCATGGCGGATATGTCCGGATATGAGCCGGTGGTGCTGGCTCTGGGCGGAAAAGGCGGCGCGGGAAACCAGCATTTCGCCACCTCTACGCGGCAGATCCCCCGTTTTGCGAAGCCCGGTGCGCCTGGGGAGATGTACTGGCTCAATTTGGAGCTGAAGCTCATCGCCGACGTAGGCTTAGTGGGCTTTCCCAACGTGGGAAAATCCACTTTGATTTCAGTGGTCAGCGCCGCCAAGCCCAAAATCGCAAACTACCATTTTACCACCTTGACGCCGGTTTTAGGCGTGGTGCAGGTAGGGCTGGACGAAACCTTCGTCATGGCGGATATTCCGGGACTGGTGGAGGGCGCCAGCGAAGGCGTCGGCCTGGGGCACGATTTTCTGCGTCATGTGGATCGCTGCCGCCTCATCGTTCACGTGGTGGACGTTTCCGGTTCGGAGGGCCGTGATCCTATAGAGGATTTCGAGAAAATCAACTACGAGCTCCAAAACTTCGACGAAGGATTGGCCTGCCGACCCCAGATCGTCGCTGCCAACAAGTGCGATATGGCCACCGAGGAGCAGATTGCGGCCTTTGAAAGTTATATCGAAAAGCAGGGACTCCCGTTTTTCCGTATCAGCGCCGCTACCACCGAAGGGACCAGGGAACTGGTAAACGCAGTTTGGTCGAAGCTTCAGGAGCTTCCTCCGGTCAAGGTCTACGAGCCCACCTTTGTGAAACCCGACCCGGCGCTTCAGGCGGAAAATGCCCGCCAATTTACCATCGAGAAGGGCGACGACGGCATTTTTTATGTGGACGCGCCTTTTATGGAGCAGGTGATGCAGAGCGTCAACATGGACGACTACGAGTCGCTCCAGTATTTCCAGCGGGTGCTGCGGGAGAGCGGCATTATCGACAAGCTGGAAGAGATGGGGGTGCAGCAGGACGACACCGTCGACCTGTTCGGCTTCCAGTTCGATTATGTGCGATAAAAAATCATACCAAACGGCCGCGCTGTCCTTATAGGGCGGTTCGGCCGTATTATTTTACAGCAGACAGCAAAAGAAAACGACAGGAGGAACTGCTACGTTAGAGATTGAAAACATTACGAACGCAAAACAAATGAGCCCGCTGACACTGGCCTTTCTGGGGGACGCGGTGTTCGAGCTGTTGGTGCGGGAACGGATGATTCAAAAAGGAAACGCCCCGGTGAACAAGCTCCACAAGCAGACGGTGAAAATGGTTTGCGCCACAGCCCAGGCGAGAGCCATGGAGGTGCTGGCACCCCTCCTCACAGAGGAGGAAACGGCCATCTTCAAACGGGGAAGAAACACCCACAACAACGTTCCCAAAAATGCCGACCCTGCGGAATACCGGGTGGCCACAGGTCTTGAAACTTTGTTTGGTTTTTTGCATGTAAAAGGGGATACTAACAGGGTGAGGGAGCTTTTTGAGGCTATCTGGACCCATGTGCAGGACTAAAAGTTCCTGTCGGATTTTTGGGGCAGGGAAGGACTTGCCGTAAGGAAAGAAGGCGCGGCTGCGATGAAAAAATACAGTTCGTGGGAAATTATGGTGGATGTTGTGCTGATCCTGTTTGGAACGGCGGCGTATGCATTGGGGCTTTACTATTTTATTACCCCCAGCAATGTAGCTCCCGGCGGTGTCAGCGGTATTTCCATTCTGGTGAATTTCGTTTCCGGCCTGCCTGTAGGCGTGGTCAACGCGGCTATCAACGTGCCGCTGCTCCTTGTAGGCTGGCGGTTTCTGGGGAAGGAATTCATTTGGAAAACGTTGCTGTCGGTTATTAGCTTCACTTTGTTTTACGATTCTGTTTTTCCCTTGTTTATCAGGCCCTACCAGGGGGAAAAGCTTTTGGCCTGCCTGTTCGGCGGCGTGCTTATGGGGATTGGATTGGGGCTTGTTTTCCTGCGGGCCGGTTCCACAGGCGGCATGGATATCGTCAACAAGCTGTTAAACCGGAAATTCCCCCACATCCCTCTGGGGCGTGCCACCATGTCCACAGATCTTGTGGTTATCGCTTTTTCGATTTTTGTCTTCCGTTCCATCGAATCCGCCCTTTACGCCATCATTGTCATCTTCATTTCCTCTCAGCTCATTGACATGGTGGTCTACGGCGGCGACAGAGGGAAGCTTGTCTATATCTTTTCGCTCCGCTATGAGGATATTTCCGACGGGATTATCAAAAATCTGGGCAGGGGTGTCACTTTGCTCGACGGAGAGGGAGCTTATACCGGTCAGGAAAAACAGGTGCTCATGTGCGCGCTGCGGAACAACGAATACCATAAGGTGAAAAAACTGGTTCGCGAGATTGACCCGGCCGCTTTTATGATCGTTTCCGACGCATCTGAAGTGGCAGGAGAGGGCTTTAAACCGATTGACAGCGGGCGATGATTTTGGTATCATAGAAAGGTATGAGATATCTTGTAAGCCGTGTTGGAAAAGAGGTGTTTGAATGCAAAAGCTGCAAAACATCAGGGGCATTTTTCTGGACGTCGGGTGGACGCTGTGCCGGCCGGCTACCGGAAGCTGGGTGATTCCCCTCAAAGCCCTTACATACACTGGATGGGACGTTTTTGATTCCATCGACGGGGAAAAACGGGTAAACGCCTTTCGTACCTGTATGGACTATATGGACGAAAACCATCTGATTTTCACCGAAGAGGAAGAACTGGAACAGTTTCGCGTTTACTATCGTATGCTGGCAAATTTGCTCCCGGAGCTTCAGTGGAGCGAGGAACAGATTGAAGCCATTGCTCAGGATAAAGTGTTCAACATGGAAAACTACATCCCCTTTGAAGATACAAAGGAGACGGTGAAAGAATTGTCCAAACGGTTTCCCCTGGGGGTGATTTCCGACACCTGGCCGTCTATCCGACACATTCTCCAATATCTGGGGGTTTATAAATACTTTGACAGCTATACCTATAGCTGCAATCTTGGAGTGACCAAACCGGACCCCAGAATGTATGAACATGCCTTAAAGTCCTTGGGAATTCCTCCGGAAAACACCCTGTTTGTCGACGATTTTATCGACAACCTCCACGGGGCACGCCGAGCGGGGATCCAGCCGGTGATGATTACCGTGCGGCCGGATGTGAGCCACGAAACGGAATACCCGAAAATTTCCGCTATCAGCGGGCTGCTGGAACTTTTGTAAAAATGACTGCTCTGCTTGACTGCGGAGCGTGTCCTGTTTGTTTTTTGCCGCTCTGCGATGGGTTTTCTGCGGAGAAATCATCTTGGTAACACACAACAAAAAGCGGACGGCTTTTGCCGTCCGCTTCCCAAGACAATTGTTTCTGTTAACTAGAAGCAATCCTCTTCGTTTCTTTTGTTCTGGCCCTGGTTGTTGTTCTGTTTATTCTGGGACTGATTGTTGTTCTGCTTATTCTGAGACTGATTATTCTGTCTGTTCTGGGACTGGTTGTTGTTCTGGTTTCTGTTGTTGTTAGACATGATTTTCACCTCACTTTACGATAATAGTATCTCTAAATAACGGGAAGTTATACTTTTTGGATTTTGAAATTTTTTTGACTATGTTATATCTGCCGGTTTGGCAAGGCACATAAAAATAAGAATTGTTGGGCCCCGCCCAATTGCTCAAAGAAAGGAAAATGAATATGTCTGGACATTCCAAATGGAGTAATATCAAACGGAAAAAGGAAAAAACCGATGGCCAGAAGGCCAAAATTTTCACCAAAATCGGCCGTGAAATGGCGGTCTGCGTCAAACAGGGCGGCGGCGACCCCAACGTCAACGGAAAGCTCCGCGACCTGATTGCTAAGGCGAAAGCCAACAACGTGCCCAACGATAACATCGACCGCATCATCAAAAAGGCCATGGGCGACGGCGATAAAAACAACTATGAAAACATCACCTATGAAGGATACGGCCCCAACGGCGTCGCCGTCATCGTTGAGTGCCTCACCGATAACCGGAATCGCACCGCCGGCGAGGTGCGTCATACCTTCGACAAGTTCGGCGGAAATATGGGTACCAGCGGATGCGTTTCTTTCGGCTTCCATGAAAAAGGCGTCATCGTTTTGGACAACGAGGACGGCGAATTGGACGAGGACAAGGTGATGGAAGACGTGATGGAAGCCGGAGCCGAGGACTTCTCCATGGAGGACGAGGCTGTGGAGATCACCACCGATCCTGCCGATTTCAGTGCAGTCCGCGAATATCTGGAAGGTAAGGGGTATGCCTTTGCCACAGCAGAGGTGCAGATGGTTCCCGATACCTATGTCACCTTGGAGGACGAGGACAGCATCAAAAAGATGGGCCTTTTGCTGGAACGGTTGGAGGATAACGACGATGTTCAGAACATCTGGCATAACTGGGAAGACCCACAGTAAATTGATGTAGATTATTACAGTTAAGTTGGCATAACTGGGAAAACGTCGACGACGGGGAGTAATCTTTACGTGGAAAGATCAAGCAGCTTTTCTCAAATGGAGCATTGTTCCATTCGAGAAAAGCTGCTTTTGATTGTAAGAGATTTGTGCTGCTTGACAAGCACAGCGTTGCCTGTTACACTGATGAATAAGCACTGACAACAGAAAGGCGGCAGATCATATGACAAAACCAGTCACAGGAACTTGGTTCGAGTTTCAGCATCACAGCAAAATCGAAGGAACTTACTGGAATCCTTTGCTCAAAAAGATGGACGACAGCCAATGGCGGCAGCTCATCCGGGATATGAAAGCAGAGGGAATGGAAGTTCTTGTTTTATTGGCAACGGCGCTGGATTTTAGGGCCTATTTTGACACCGATATCTATCCCAAAGAAGACCTGAACTGCACCGACCCCATCGGAATCCTCCTTTCCGAGGCGGAGGCCCAGGAGATGAAGGTTTTCATGTCCTGCGGATATTACGACGACTGGAATTATCCATTAAACAACCGTCAGAGCCTGGAAGTGCAAAATCGCGCCTTCCGGGCCATGGAACAGATTTGTGAGCAGTACGGACATCACAAAAGCCTGTATGGGTGGTATCTTCCGGACGAGGCCGGTATTGATGGCAAGATGACCGACGAATTTATGGATTACATCAACCGGTATTCCGCACAGATGCACAAGCTGAGCAAGGAGTATAAAATGCTGGTGGCGCCCTACGGCACCCGCCTGATTCGCCCGGACGACGATTATGTAGCCCAGCTGGAAAGCTTAGATTGTGATTTTATCGCCTATCAGGACGAAGTTGGAGTGCGGCGCTGTCAGGTGGAAGAGTTGGCAGGCGTATACGAAGGGCTGAAAAAAGCCCATGACAAAGCGGGCCGCAGCAAGCTTTGGGCGGATGTGGAGGCCTTCTCCTTTGAAGGGCCGGTCTACGACAGCCCGCTTTTAGCCGCTCCGGAAGAACGGGTGAAACGGCAAGTGGAAGCGGTTTCTCCCTTTGTGGACCGAGTGCTGATTTACGAATACCAGGTCCGCCTGGGAAAACACGCATAGAGTAGATGACATGAAAAAAGCAAGCCTTTAAAGGCTTGCTTTTTTGTATGCTTAAAACAGGGGATTGTTTCATAGGTTTGCTTTATAGTCCCAGGTTCAGTTCGTCGTACGCTTCGTGGAGCGTCTGGCAGGATGCATGGAATTTGGAAGTCTCCTCTTCAGTGAGGGGAAGGGAGAGCACCCGCTGGACGCCGTTGCGGTTGACGATACAGGGAATGCCCGCATAGACGCCGCTTTCCCCATATTCTCCCCGCAGCATGGCGGAGACGGTGAGGACGCTGTTTTCATTGCTGAAAATGGCTTTTGTGATGCGAACCATAGCCATACCGATGCCGTAATAGGTGGCCCGTTTCGCCTTGATGATCTGCTGGGCGGAAGTGCGGACCTGCTCTTCAATATCCTTCATATCTTCGATGCGGCAGCCCCCCGTCTCGCCGCAGAGGTCAAGAATCGGTTTAGTAGCGAGCATGGCCTGGGACCAGGCGACGAACTCACTGTCGCCGTGTTCGCCGATGACGTAGGCGTGCATGTTCCGAGGATCGACGTTAAAGTATTCGCCCAGCATGTACCGCAGGCGGGCGGTGTCCAGAGCGGTGCCGGTGCCCAGGACGCGGCGGGGGTTAAAACCGGATAGTTTGGCGGTGATGAGGGTCATGATATCCACCGGATTGGTGGCGACAAGGAAGATTCCATTGAAGCCCGACTCGGTGATAGGGCCGATGATGGAACGGAACACCTCTGTGTTCCGGGTGAGGAGGTCGAGGCGGGATTCGCCCGGCTTCTGGGCGACGCCGGCGCAGATGACGACGATATCGGCGTTTTCGCAGTCTTTGTACTCTCCCGCGTAGATTCTCATATGGGAGGACGAGAAAGCCAGGCCGTGGTTTAAATCCATGGCTTCACCGCGGGCGCGCTCCTTGTCCAAATCGATGAGGACAAGCTCATCGCAGGCATTTTGATTGAGAAGGGCATAGGCGTAACTCATGCCAACCATTCCGGTTCCAATCAGGACGACTTTTCGGTTATCAGTATTCATACAGGTTCCTCCAGTTCAATAGAAATAAAAATTACAGGGTCTTGGCCGCTTTGGCCCAACGGACGGCGTGTTTTAGGCGGTGGTTTTGGTCCATCCACTGGACAGTGTCCAGCAGGGTTTCCCGCAGAGGGCGGGGAATATACCCCAGTTCCTGGGTGGCTTTTTCATGGGAGAACAGGGCGTTGCTTTCCAGGGTGTAGAGGGAATAAGAGGTGTACAAGGGCGGCTGTTTCAGCATTTTGTACCAGCCCTCCGCCAGAGGGGCGGTCGCTTTGGCAAACCAGGTGGGAAGGACGGTTTTTATTTCCTTCCGGCCGGTGATTTCGTGCAGGGTGCGCAGAAGGTCAGTCACCGGATAATACCGGTTGGAGAGGATGTAGCACTCTCCCTTGCGGCCACGCTGTACACAGGCGAGAATCCCGTCGGCAACGTCCCGAACGTCGACAAAATCGTATCCGCCGTCTACGCAGGCGGTCAGACGGCCGTCAAGGTAATCCAGAATGAGCTGGGTCAGATGGCCGTGGCCAAAATCGTTGGGCCCGATGATGCCGGAAGGGTGAACGACAGAGGCATTAAGTCCCTCTTTGGCCGCATTGAGCACAAGCTGGGTCGCGGCGGCCTTGGTGCGGGCGTACAGGCCCTTTACAAGAAGGGGATCAAAATGGCCGACTTCGGTGATGACCTGCTCCGCTTTCTTTTCCGGCAAGGCGTGAACCGAGCTGACGTGAACGAGCTTTTTCACATGGTGCTTCCGGCACAGGTCGATGATGTTCTGGGTGCCGGTTACGTTTACGTCCCAGACCTTTTGCTGGTACCGGGAGGCAATGGAGACGATCCCCGCCGTGTGGATGACGATAAGGTCGGCGCCATCCGCGTTTTCAAACAGTGGGGACAGGGTGTAAGGGGATAAAACGTCCCCCTCCACAAGCGTCAATCGGGGGTCATCCCATTTGACCGAATGGTCGCCCGGCACAGTGAGACCGCGGACGGTTTTCCCCTGGTCCAAAAGTTTTCGCACGATGGTATTTCCCAAGTGCCCGTTGGCACCGGTTACGATATAAATTTCCTGATTCATCAAAACACCTCCCAAAGGCGCAATTACCACTTTTTCCTACCTTCAGTATACCCGCAATGGGTATCCAACTCGTGAATAGACTTTAAATTTTTATTCCGCTTGTCCCAAAAGATGTCATGGAATGTCAGGTTCCCATTATGCTATACTGACCTCAGAAGACAAGAGGGATGAGCGTCACAAGCGCTTTCATGAGCAGTGATGTCAATCAGCTTTATTTCCAGGTCCAGTCAGGCGGGCTATTTCGTCCATTGTTTCTCAGGCCAATTGCTAGGAAAAATAGAACGTCTAAGGACCCTTTTATGATACAGCTATCTATCCGGCCGCGCCTTAATCTCCACGCGGCCGGATGGAGCTGGCTATATGAAGGGATGATGAAGATGGAAAACAATAGATTTCTAATGGAACGCAAAGAGGAAAGGAGGGGGCTTTTGCAAAATCTCCAGACATGGGTCGGCCGGTGGTTCGACACCTTCCAATGGCAAAATGACAGGGAATGGGATACAGCGCGCCCGGCGGCATCAGTGGCTGGAACAGAGGAACTTTTCCAGGATCCATCGAATATTCTAAAACGCATGCCGGAAGGTTTTGACCTGATCCTGTTGGAGGGAAGGGAGGACTGGTTCCGAATCGCTTTGGCGGCATCTGAGGGAATTTCCCTGCAAACCATGGCGGAGCTTTGCGCCGATTTGGCGGCGGATGGGGCGATGGTGTTCCATCATCGGCTTTTGACCATCGACGAAGCCTCTTTGCGGGTGCATAGAGGCCGATTTTCCATCCTGGCCAGAGGGAGGTACATCCCGATTCCTGAAAACATTTCTCTCTAAGTTTCATTACACAATACTAGAAAGAAGGAGTTTCCCATGGTGGACTTTATCGCCAAATACTGGCTGGAAGTGCTGTTTGGTGCGGCGCTTGCGGCCTTGTCGGCGGCTTACCACGCGCTTTCCAAGCGGATTCGAGAACAGGACGCCATCCGTTTGGGAATCGTTGCTCTGCTCCGGGACCGAATCATCGGATTTTATAACCATTATTGGGAGCTGGGCTTTTGTCCCATTTATGCCCGGGACAATCTTCTGAGCATGTACAAACAATATCACAATTTAGGCGGGAACGGAACCGTTACCCAGCTGGTGGAAGAGCTCCAGAAGCTGCCCACCGAGAAGAGGGAGGAAGACGAATGCTGAGACCATTTCTCAATCGCCTGGATAAGTTGCTGACCATTAAAAGCATCGTGACGCTGATCCTAACCATTGTATTTGCTTGGCTTTCCCTGAACGGAACCTTAAAAGCCGACCAATTTGTGGTTATCTTCACTACGGTCATTGCATTTTATTTCGGTACACAGGCGAAAAAGGACTGAATTTCCCAGTCACTGTGATAGATGCCCGGCTGATTTCGGTCGGGTTTTCTTTTTACCCAAAAGGTGTTGACTTTCATAGGAGCGGGGTGTATCATGAGGAAAACATTGTTTAGAAGGTGTTGTTATGCGATTTCCTGTCAATCACGATCTCCACTGCCACACCGGCCTGTCCTTTTGCTCAAACGACCCGGAAATGACGCCGGAATACATCCTGCGCCACGCCGAGGAAGCAGGGTATGACGTCCAGTGTATTACCGACCATTTTTGGAGCGAGATGATTCCCGGCGCCAACGAATTTTACGGCGGTCAGGGACTTGCTCATGTTTCCCAGAGCCTGCCGCTGCCAGAGTCCGACAAGGTGCGTTTTTTGTTCGGCTGTGAGACGGAGTACTGTGGAGAAGGGAAGCTGGGAATTGCTCCGGAGCATTACGACCAGTTCAGCTTTATCATCATCCCGCCCAATCACTTCCACATGGAGGGGTTTACGAGATCTCCTTCCTGCGACACCAAGGAAAAAGTGGCGGAGCTTTTCACCCGCCGTTTAGAGGAACTCTGCGAGTTGGATCTTCCCTGGAAAAAAGTCGGAATAGCTCATCTGACCTGCGGACTTGTTTGGATGAAGGGCGGCTACCCCGAAGTGTTTGAAAGGATGGACCCGGAGCGCCTGAAACCGGTTTTTCGCAAATTTGCCCAGTTGGGGGCGGGGATTGAGTTAAACGCAGACTGTTTCCTTCCGGGATGGCGGGAGCAGGAGGACGCTCATCTGAAGCTTTACCGCATCGCCCGGGACGAAGGCTGCAAATTTTACTGCGGCTCCGATGCTCATCATCCGGCAAATTTGGATATAGCAGAAACGATGCGTGAAGTGGCGGACGCTTTGGAATTGACGGATAAAGAACGGTACATTGTTCCCTAAACAAAAAAATTCGGTGTGGAAAGCTCCACACCGAATTTTTTATGCTTTTTCTATGACATAACTTTCGCTTTCAAAATCCACCGTAATGGACAGGCCGTTGTCAAAGACGGTTCGCTCTTTATTGCGGTTTCCGTCGACGAACTCGTGACGCACCATCTCCGCAAAGGCCACCTTCTCCTGGAAAGCGGCGACGGTTTGAGCCAATGCGATTTCGGTTTCGTCCGCCTGAATGTCCAGATAGGGCATTCCGCCGTTTAACAGGGCATAAAGATAGGGCTTTTTGCCGGCGAGGCGGCCATAGGCGTCGTCGCGGATTTGCCACGGAGTCATGATACAGTCGTGGTAGACGAGATTCATGAGCGGGACAGGAATCCCTCGGGGAGTCTGACTCTGGTCGTCGTTCCAGGTTCCCGGATAAGGGGCATGGTGGCAGAGGTCTAGGTGGGGAATAGCGAAATCGCAGGCTTCCTCACTGCTCATAATGGCGCCTTTGGCACGGAGGTATTCAAAGCAGTTTGCCCGGTATTCGATACATTCGGTCCGGGTCATGGGGTGCTCCGGATGCCGGCATTCATCGGGACGGACCACCGAGAACACGTCTAAGTATACCCCGTCAGGGCAGATGCCCAGTTCTTCAAGACCGATGTGGTTCCGGCGGACGTATTGGTCGGCCATGGAGGTACAGAGATAGTCTTGCGGGCCGCCGTTCCAGGGGCATTCGCTGGG